>JAFYTT010000317.1 GCA_017558715.1 Clostridia bacterium
AAAGAAAAGGCAAAGAAAAAAACCTCGTCAAGAAAGAAAACCTCTCTGATCAGCAAAGCCGCTTCATCGACGGCGAATACCATCGGACGCGAGATCGGAAAAAAGATCGTCCGCGGGTTGTTTGATACGTTTTTGAAGTAAGAAAAAATGGCACCGCTCACAGGCATTCGGTTTGTGAGCGGTGCAGTTTTGATTATTGGAATTTGATGACAAGTTCACGGTCGCCAATGTACGGACGCAGAAATTTTTCGATGAAGATTTTCGCTTCCTGTGTGGCTTTTGCAAGTAGCTCCTTCTCGTCCAGATTCAGATCAAGATCAGCCTTTGCATCAACCAGCGCTTTTTGCAGATCATCTTTGGATTCCGGATTGAAGATGGATTTCTTTTCGTCAATGGTTACAAGCGCGTCTTCTTTGATGTTGGTTTCAAAAATTTCAACCTTGGGCAATGTAATCGTTACTGTTGTATCTGAAACAGTGACATTTTCCGAATTGAATTTTTCAAAGTCGATTCCGGCACGGACATCCGCCTGATAGATCAGGTAAAACGCTTTCTTTGCAAGGAATTTGCCGTCTTCATAATGTAAAACGCCGGTATAGGACATTTCTGCTGTAGACAGTTCTGCCGCACTTTTCAGTTCGCCGACAATCAGTGACACTTCAATATCGGGGAGATCGTTATCATTTTCGGTTTGTTCCGGGTTCAGAAGTGCATTGAGGTAATCAATCTTGATACTTTGATTTTTAATCACTGCCGCCATGACAATAATGCAGATACACAGCAGAATTACTACGGCTGCTTTGATCTTTTCCTTGAGCGGAATTTTTTTGAGGGAAACAGGGCTTTGTGTTTTGTCGGACATGATATGACTTCCTTTCATGTAATACTGTCGAATGCCGTAAAAGAATCTGTCATTTTCGCGAACAGGCAGATTCTCTGTCAGTTTGATTATATCACAATATGAGATAAAAGTCAATATCACAAAACGAGATAACGTATAATATACCTACCAAAACACGGGAGGAAATTATGCGTCTGAAGGATATTCGCGAGGACAGAGATATTACGCAGAAGGAGATTGCTGATTATCTTCACATCAAACAAAACACATACTCGCAGTATGAAAGCGGAAAACGGCAGCTTCCGATTGAAGCTCTGATTGCACTCGCGGACTATTATCATGTAACAACGGATTATCTGCTCGGTGTATCCGATATCCCCAACCCATACCGGGACAACAGGAAAAAACAATAATCCTATCTTGGATGTATGATTCCCTGTTGATTTTTTTGTGCCTGTATGTTATAATAAAAAAAACGCCTTGAGGTACTGCCATGAAAAATCAGATTACATTTGAAACCCTGTCATATTACTCCGCAACGAATGCGGATATTGTTCAAACTCCTGTCCGCGGTATTGTTCTGACCTTTCACGGACTTGGTTTTTCGCAGATGTTTTCCGAGTACGACGATTATGCGGTGACGCTTGCCGCGCGCGGGATCCTGCGTGTTATTCCGTATTACAATCCGTGGTGCTGGATGAACCGTCAGACGGTTGACTATGTCGATGAAATCGTCGATGTGCTGGCGGCGCACTTTGGTCTGACCGACGATCTCCCGATCATCTCAACAGGCGGCTCGATGGGCGGACTCTGCTCGCTGACATATGCTGCTTATGCGCGCAGAACCCCTGCGGCTGTGGTATCAAACTGCCCTGTATGCGATCTGCCGTTCCATTTTACCGAACGTCCCGACCTGCCCAGAACCCTGTACAGCGCGTTCGGATGGTATGATGGCACAATGGATGAGGCACTGCGCTCTGCGTCTCCGCTGCATCTGGCACAGGACGGAAAAATGCCAGACATTCCGTATTATATTTTCCACTGTACGGAGGACAACGCCGTCAATATGGAAAAACACAGCGATCGTTTTGTTGCGGCGATGCAATCGTGCGGACGAAATGTCACCTATACCGCAGTCCCCGATCGCGGTCACTGTGACTTGTCACCGGAGGTGTGGGTGCGGTACAATGCGCTGCCGATCGCAGTGATTTACGATGAATGGGATGATTGACCGTTCAAATATCGGAGGTAAATAACCATGAAAATTCGTTTCTGTAAGGAGGGGGACCGCGCCGAGGTCAACCGTCTGTTATATCAGTCCACGGTGATTCATTCCGCAGGTGTTCCCGATTTTTTCATTCCGCTGGAGGAATCGATCAACGAAAAAATATATGCTGAGATCCTCTCGGCGGACGACCAGGTGCTGTTCTGCGCGGAGAAAGAGGACGGTGTGTTGTGCGGTGTCTGCCATCTGTCGTTTCACAACCGTTCCGGCTGGGTTGAAATGAAGAATGTGCACGTCGAAAATATTGTTGTCGACGAGACCTGCCGCGGACAGGGCATCGGACATGCGCTGATGGCAGAGGCGGAACGCATTGCAAAGGAATGGGGTGCTGTCCAGCTCAATCTGATGTGCTGGCACTTCAACAACGGCGCACGGCGTCTTTATGAATCGCTCGGCATGACAGAGCAGAGAAGCATTCTTGTCAAGGATCTTTGATTGGAACAACGGGAGGTGTTAGTCTATGAAAATCGGAATTGAGGCAAATCTGTATCGATATCTTTTTCGGAACGTATATTTTATCAACGGAACGGCATATGCGGGAAAGTCCACGATGGTGCGGATGCTCGCAGAAGCGTATGACGGCATCGAATGTGGGGAAAATTATCACCTTGCACTGCGGGATGCCGCTGTCCCCGAATTTCAGCCGAACATGTCCTATTTTCAGACGATGTCCGGCTGGCAGGAGTTTGTGACGCGCACGCCCGAGGATTATGCCGCTTGGATTGCAGGCGGGGCAAAGGAAGCTGCGGAAATGGAGCTTCTGATTCTGACGCAGACCGTGCTTGACAACCCCGATAAAAAGATTTTTGTGGATACGAACATCTCGGTCGAGCTTCTGCGCGAAATCTCCGATGAATCGCATGTGGCAATGATGCTCGCGCCCGGATGGATGTCGGTTTCCCGTTTCTTTGACCGTCCCGATGCGGAAAAGCAGTTTCTCTATCAGAAGCTGCTCGAGTGTCCCGACCCCGATGCGGCGCTTGCCAATTATCGGAAAATTCTTGAAAAGTGCAACAGTCCCGAAATCTACCGAGCATTTGAGGAAAGCGGATTTTTCGTGTATAAACGCACCGAGGAAAGCACGCTTGATGAAGCGTTTGCGGCGGTCGCAGGGCATTTCGGCCTGATCGAATCATAAAAACACAGCACTGTCCCGTTACAGAAGTTCTGCTTCGGACAGTGCTGAATGTTTTG
>JAFYTT010000318.1 GCA_017558715.1 Clostridia bacterium
GGGGATGGTATCAGCGCCGTCGTTGTAAAGATAAGGACGGTCAGGCTCGACCTTGATGTGCGCAGGTTTACCGGGTGTAGCATTGCGTGCCTGTACGACTGCTTCGCCGTTTCGATAACCGACAGCAGACAGCGTACCGGGAACAAATACAACCTGCCATTCTGCGGGTGCACATGCGTCAGAGGGCTTTCTGCCAAGGGATACACCGTTTAAGAACAGCTCAACCTCCTCGCAGTTGGACGCGGTCATGACACGGATGTCGTCGCCTTCCTGCCATTCCCAATGCGGGAGAATATGCAGAACAGGTTCATTGACAAAGCAAGCCTTGTTCTGGTAGAAAGAGTCCTTGGGGAAGCCGCAGGTGTCCATAATACCGAACTGCGAGCCGATGGACGGCCATGTATACGGTGTCGGTTCTCCGCGATAGTCAAAGCCGGTCCAGATGAAGATACCGCCAAACCAATCGTGTTCGCGTGTAAACCGCCATGTGTTTTTAATCAGCTGACCCCACGGCACCGTTTCTTCGTCGTAGCAGGCGAGGACATGGTCTTCTTTGCTTGTCTTGTAACAGCCGCGTGTGGTGACGGCAGAATTGTTTTCTGCGCCAAATACAGGCTGATCGGGATAGAGCTCTCGATATTTGAGAATACCATCCGGCAGAGCATAGTTGATGCCGGTGGCATCCATATAGACAGCGGCACCTTCGGGATCGTTGTAGCCGCCGTTCATTGCACCGGTAACAATACGGCTGTCGTCCAGACGCAGGACAGCCTGCTTCATACGGCGGAAGATCTGACCGCCTTCCTTGGTGCCCTGCATCGGTTCTTCGTTGAACAGCGAGTACATGACAACGGACGGATGGTTGCGGTCGCGGCGAACCATGGATTCGACATGACCGATGACCTCGGGACGTGCCTCAAACCGGCGGTTTTCGTCCATGACGAGCAGACCGTATTCGTCACATGCGTCCAGAATGGCTTTTGCGGGCATGTTGTGGGAACAGCGATATGCGTTTGTGCCCATTTCCTTCAGACGGCGGACACGGAAATATTGCAGTGCATCGGGAACAGCTACACCGACACCGGCGTGATCCTGATGGTTGCAGGTTCCTTTGAGCTTGATCGGTTTTCCGTTGAGGAAGAAGCCGAGGTCTTTGTGCGCTGTGAAGGTACGGAAGCCGATGCGGGTTTCCTCAGATTCTACTTCCTCATCGTGATGAAGCAGCGTCATTTTTGCTCGGTAGAGCTTGGGATTGTCGACATCCCAGCGTGTGGGATTGGTCACCGTGAGCGGTACCGAGGTGATGATTTTGCTGTCTTCCTTGACGGTAATCCAGTCGGACAGTCCTTTGGCAATGCAGGTATCCCCGTCAAAGAGTTCTGCTTGGATGCGGCGGACACCGGAGGTATATCCGGTATTTTCAATGGATGATTCACAGTGGACAATCCAGTCGTTTTCTGTACCATCAGACAGAATCGGTTTGAAGAACACGGAATCATACGCCATGTGGATCTGTTCTTTGACATATAGCAGAACATGACGGTAAATGCCGGCACCCTCATACCACCAGCCTTCCGTTGACAGACCGTCGATGAAAACGGCAAGGACATTGGGACGGTCGCCGAAGAAAGCGCGGTCTGTGATATCAATATCGAGCGGTGCGTATGCCGAGAAGGAACGTCCAATCAGCGAACCGTTCAGATAGACACGTGCGGTCACTGCCATACCCTCAAAGGAGAGGAGCAGATGCTTGCCCGCATATTCCGCCGGCAGACAGAAGGACTTGCGATACCAGGCATTGCAGCGTGTTTTGTAGCTGTGGGAAATCAGATTTTCCTCACGGAAGTCGGTTTCTGTCAGATAGTCATGGGGAAGATTGACGACGCGCCATTCGCTGTCGTCATAGCGCATGGACGGAATTCCGCGTTCACTGCCCGCTTTGGAGGAGGAATAAGAATCGGCATGGGTCGAGATGGCTTCAAATTCGCCGTCTCCGAGAAGAAACCGCCAGTCTCGGTCAAGAATCAGGGTATGTTTCATAAATATATTTCCTTTCCGGTATGAAAATCCGCGGCACATATGGAGACATATATGTCGCGGAAATCATCGTGATCAGCCTTCGTATTCGGCAAATGCGGTGTTGACCTTGTCCACAGCCTTCTGTGCGGACTTGACCTTCTTTTCGTACATGGAGGTGAATTCCTTTGCCGCGTGGTTCAGACGGACAAGGTTCATGACTTCTTCGTTGTAGCCGCCGAACTGGTAGTACCAGCCAAGGTCGTAAACGCGGGTTTCGAAGATGATGTCGAGCATTGCGGAGGACTGTTCGTCACGGGCTGCCTTGGTCTTGAGGTTGACATCATAGTATGCATCGGTGACATTGTACTTACCTTCGCATGCAAGTGCTTCTGCGATGATGGTGCTCATTTCGGGATCAGCAGAACCCATCGGCATGCAGAAGAAGACAGAGTGCCAGGAGCCGACGGTGTTGTAGTAGGAATCCTGTGCTTCGTCGTACTTGGGGAACGGAATGATACCGAAGTCTGCTTCCATGTCACGGAGCTTGGGAACGATCTGCATCAGCTGCATGAAGAACAGAACCTGGTCACCGGAGAACATGTTGATCGCAACGGTATCGGAGGTATCAACCGCACGCTGATACTGGAAGCACTGGGAGACATCACGTCCGAATTCGATGTACTTGGAAAGCGCATTGACGGTACGTTCGTTGTTCAGCGTCAGAATGACATTACCATCACTGTCGGTCGTCGCACACTTGTCACCCGTGGAGTTGACAACTGCCATCGCGATATCGTCCCAGACCATCGCGCCGTACTGGTCGGTTTCGTCGTACTTGCCGTCACCGTTGAGGTCTCTGGATACGTCAGAGCAGAGCGAGTAGAACTTTTCCAGCGTCCACTTGCCGTCGAGTACGAGCTGATAGATATCGGGCAGGTCATAGTTTTCCGCAACGACCTTGTTGAAAAGCACGGTACAGGTCGCGTCGTTGTCAGCAGTGGAAATATCACCGGTCGTAAAGAACAGACGGTCCATAATGGTCAGGTCACCGTTTGCCTTCTGGTCCCACCAGGACTTGGTGAGATCGAGGTTCGGCATGGAGTACAGATCCTGCAGAGAGCCCTTCTGCGCCAGCGTACAGACGGTGTAGCCGGGAAGGAGCATGAACGCGTAATCGTTGTCTCCTGCCATGATGAGCTTATCGACCTGAGTTCTTGCGGTATCATGGACATGGGTCATCAGATTGTTTTCCATGTTGTAGTCATAGTCGACGATCTTGACGTTGAACTGTTCTTCAACGGTGGTGTTTCTCTGGTAACGGGAGTCGTTGACAACGTCGCCGTTTTCTTCATGCGCACCGAATTCGTTCTTGGAGACACCGAAATTGACGGTACCGCCTTCGATGTTGTACGCGATGAAAATCTTTGCTTCCGCACCGCCGAAATCCTTTTCGGGGAGGTTGGCATATTCACGGGGTTCTTCGGTGACGACTTCGGTCTGGGATTCGGTTACTGCGGCGGTATCTGTGGTGACAGGCGTATCGGACGCATCACTGCAGGCGATCAGAGACTGACCGGCAAGCAACAGCGCAAAGAGCAGGGCAAGGTTCTTTTTCATGATGGTTCCTTTCCGGATCTTCGGGCGGGAAGATCTCATTTGGTATTTTATTATAGATATTATTATCATATCATGAAAATTGAATTTTGTCAATTATTTTGGTTGCAATGTTTGAAAAATTGTGTTATAATTACGATAGAATGTGTGCGGCACTGTTTTGCTGCCGTAAAAAGGAGTTTTGAAATGTTTGACGAAAAAGAGCGCGAAGATCATTTGTCGCTGGACTTTCATACGGGCATCGCACCGGATATGCAGTTCCGCATGAAGGTGAATCTGATTGCTCTGCTGATGTTTTTGCAGATTGCTGCATATGTCGGTACATCTTATATTAACGGAAAGCTGTACTATCATATATACCGGCTGTTCGGATCTGATCCGCATCTGGTCGATGCCGTCTCCGATGTTGTCGGCATGTTTGAAACGGCACTCAGTTTTTTATTGCCGCTTTGGGTGGTTCTGTTGATCTTCCGTGACCGCATCTTCCGTCCGTATATTCCGTTTGCACCGACGGTACCGCCGCATGCGGTGTTTACTGTCTTTTTCTGCACGGCGATCCTGTATACGGTCGGCAATGTCAGCACGTCGTTTCTCTCATGGATAGAGGAAATCGGTGTGCCGCTGCGTTTCTATACACCGCATATCCCGACAGAGCCGCTGCGCATCCTTTTATATTTTATTTCCTCGGTCATTCTTCCTGCGTTTGTTGAGGAAATGATTTTCCGCGGGTATATTCTGCATCTGCTTCTGCCGCACGGAAAGACGTTTGCCATTATGGTCAGCGCGGTCCTGTTCGGACTTATGCACCAGTATCTGCCGCAGATGCTGTATGCTACAGTCGGCGGTGTTCTGATGGCGTATTATGTTGTCCGAAGCGGTTCGGTTTGGATCGGGATCTTTATCCACGCGATGAATAACCTGTTTGCATTTATTCAGGATATGGCGTATGTATTTCTGCCCGATGCCGCGTACGATGTTTTCCATGCGGTGTTCGGCGCGATGCTTCTTTTGTTCGGCATTGTCGGTGCACTGGTGCTATGTGCGCGGAATTCCGGTATGAAGCGTGAGCTGCCGCTGGAGACGCAGTCGGTGTACAATCGTCCGCTCGATACGCCCACGGCACTGCGTCATGCGCTGACAATACCGATGATTGCATATGTGCTGACTGCAGCATATTATACGGTACTGAACAGTTTTCGGTTTTGAGATGAGGTGAGATTGTGTCGGAAGTCATCACAC
>JAFYTT010000319.1 GCA_017558715.1 Clostridia bacterium
ATCGGCAAAACGGTTCAGATGATAATCGCGGACAGGGTCTTCCCACAAAACTCCTGCGGGAATCTCGATGTGCGGACCGTAGCTCTCATAAGGGGAAACGTGTGTCAGGTCATAGTTGTTTCGGAAAAACGGTCCGTAGCAGTACCAGACATCGGCGCCGTTCAGACCGAAGGTTTCGTGATACTGTGTTCCGTCCTCGGTAGTGAACACAGCGGTGATGCGGTTGGACTGCGCAAGTCGCTTCGTATTGGGTGCAATAACAAAGGACATAGAAACGTCGGTTACAGTATTTTCTTTCAGTGACAGGGCGTGTTCGGGGGCAGAACCGATGATTTCGGGCGGTGTGATCAAGGATAGTGTTCCGTTCATCGGACTGTTGGCGGTACAAAGGCGAAGGATCACCGTTTTTTCCGCATCGGTACGGAGCACGGGATCGCCGCAGTAGTCAACGGTCATGGACAGCGGTGGGATCGGCTTGATATCATGCGGGATCGGGATATAGTCCGGTTTGTCTGTGATGCGGATATCTCCGGGAACCGCATCGTACAGCGTCATTCCGACGCGTGTGACATCCTTTGCCAGATCTGCAATAGAACCGTTCGCACGGCGCAGTTTGACTTCCGCTTTGATGCCGGTATCGGTGAAACCGTCTCGGTTGAGCAGTTGATCTGCACCGCGCAGAATACCGATGATTGACGCGGCAGTTGCGCAGATGCAGTCGGTATCGTAGCCCATTGCGCAGCCAAGACGTATCGTTTCGCGCATATCCCCTTTGCCAAAGAGCAGTGCAATCAAAGTGAAGCACATGTTCTGGTAAAGATTGGTGCAGTCGGGATGACCGTATCTGCGGATGATATCGGAGCGAATCCACTTCCAGTCGCGCTGTTCTGCAGAAAGCTGCAGTGTGCGACCGAGCGCCTGTGTGATCTTGGCATCTGTGGGGAGATACGTCAATGCGTCGGACAGAAGTTCGGCGATGCTGTCATCGGGAGAACGGAAAAATGCCATACTTTCCGCGGCGGAGAGAAAATATTCCGCCAGCACGGAATCGTGTTCGTGATCCATCGTTCCGTCCATTTCAACATAATGCCATGTACGCGCTGGATCACCTGGACAGATGCATGCCCAGATTTCCGAGCGGATCGGACATCCCATGCCGTTTTTGTAAAAGCGGTTGTTGAAAGACCCCGAGAGCGGCGGCATGATTCCGCGTCCGAAGTTCTTCTTGAAATAAGCGTATTCACCCGGTCCGTAGGGAACATTGTCGTAAAAAGACTGTGCAAGATCCCGTGCGGTGAAATAGATTCCCTTGTCTTCCATCACTTCCAGCCACAGAATCTGCAGGTCAAGATCGTCGTTGGGAAGTGCGGTGTGCAGAATGGCTTCATCCAGCGGATAATCGAGCAGTTCTTTTCTGCCCTCCGCAGGACCGCCGGCTGTTCCGCCGATACATTTTCCGAGGAAGCAGCCGTAAACACGATTGAAATAATCGCTGTATGTTATGGTTTTCATGATTGATGTCCTTTCGTATTGGAGGTAAACCGATGGTCTGTGTACAGTTACATACATTATACAAGGTTTGAGCGGATTTTGCAAGAGACTTTTGAAAATTCCTGTTACGATATCAATTTTACGCGCAGTTTTTGAAAACCTGCAACAAATAAGAACAGTCATCGTATGAGGATGACTGTTCTTTTGCGCATATGATTCTGTGTCTATGTTGTCTTTTGATGAACATTGCTCTTTTTGGCGTTGGCAAGCATCAGCTTCAGACGGTTTTCCTGGTTGACCTTCGTCGCGCCGGCATCATAGTCGATCGCAACGATATTGACATCGGGATTGCGCTCCTTAATCGGACGCATCATGCCTTTTCCGCAGATGTGATTGGGCAGACAACCGAACGGCTGTGTGCAAACGATGTTATCAACGCCAGCTTCTGCAAGCTCCAGCATTTCGGCGGTCAGGAGCCAGCCCTCACCCATTTTTGTGCCGACACCGATGTAATCCTTGGTAAGCGAAATGACATGGTTGAAGTGTGCCGGCGGTTCAAAGATACCGTGTTCCTCAATGATGGCGATCAAATCGTCTTTTTTCTTGTTGAAGAAGTCAAATAACCGTTGGAATACACGGTATTTGATCGGATGGAGTCCGTAGAGCTGATAGTCGATGACGTTTGCGTAGACGGTGTACATGAAAAAGTCCAAAAGTCCCGGAACGACAGGTTCTGCGCCTTCCGCCACAAGGAACTGCTCCAGACCGTTGTTGGCAAGCGGAGAATATTTGACGAAAATCTCACCGACAATACCGACGCGTGCGGCAGGACGGAGTGTCCGCGGCAGCTTTTCAAAATCGCGGAGGATCGCGCGGTAGTTTTCTTTTACCTGAGTGTACGAAACGAATGTTTTCTCTGTCAGCTGATTCGCCAATATCGCAGTCCATCGGTCGGCAAGCGCTTTGGCGGAGCCGGGGACATTCTCGTAAGGACGGCACTGGTTAACGAGCAGCATCAGAAGATCGGCATATAAAAATGCATAAACGATCTTGTGGATCAGCGGCAGGGAAAGGGACAGACCCGGATGGTGCTCAAGACCGACAAAGCTGAGCGCCACGACAGGCACCTGCGGATAGCCTGCTTTTTTGAGAGCTTTGCGCAGAAGGGAAACATAGTTGGACGCGCGGCATCCACCGCCTGTCTGGAAGAAGACGAGCGCGGTTTTATCGGGATCGTACTTGCCCGACTTGATGGCATCGATGAACTGACCGATGACGATGATTGCGGGATAGCAAGCATCGTTGTGGACATGACGCAGACCTTCTTCCGCGATATGCGGACCTGTGGTTTCCAGCAGTTCCACATCATAGCCGTAATTGCGAAGAACACCGCAAAGGAGTTTGAAATGCATTTCCAGCATCATCGGAACGAGAATTTTATAATCCTTCTTCATTTCCTTGGTGAAGGAAATATAATCCTGTCCCGGAATCTGTTTTCGGCTCATGCTTCTCCTCCTTTCCGTTTTTCGGAGTCGCGGTCATCAAGGGCGCCCATCAGGGAACGCAGACGGATCTTGACCGCACCGAGGTTTGTGATTTCATCGATTTTCAGCTGAGTATAGAATTTACCGCGGGATTCGAGGATTTCCCGAACCTCATCGGTTGTGATGGCATCAATGCCGCAGCCGAAGGAGACGAGCTGAACGAGCTCTACGTCGGGATTCTGTGCGGCAAACATCGCGGCACGGTACAGACGTGCGTGATAGGTCCATTGGTTGAGGACATGCAGAGAAGGCGACTGAGCCAGCTCGGAAACGGAGTCCTCGGAAACAACGACAAAACCGAGGGAGGCAGCCAGACCGTCGATGCCGTGACCGATTTCCGGGTCGATATGGTACGGTCTTCCGGCAAGAATCATCACGCGTTTTCCATGCTGTTTTGCAAAGGCAAGGGCACGCTGACCCTCGGCACGGACGTCGTCCATGTACTTGTGATATGCGGCAAAGCCTGCACGGACAGCTTTTTTGATTGCACCGTCGGCAATCGGCGTTCCCTTTTCGCGGAATGCGCGGGACAGCGTACGGGAAAGAATTTTTTCGGAATCGAGATTCAGATACGGATAGAAGAAATCCGTTTTTGCAAGGGAATCCATATTGCCGTGCAAAAGCTCGGAATAATAAGCTACAACGGGACAGTTATAGTGGTTCGCGGACTGATGCTCGTCGATGTTGTAGGACAGACACGGATAGAAGATCGTATCCACGCCGCGCTCGATCAGCTCCTCAATGTGACCGTGCATGATCTTGGCGGGATAGCATGTCGTATCGGAGGGAATGGAGAACTGTCCTTTTTCGTATGTAGACCGACGGGACGGGGAAGACAGAACGACCTCATAACCGAGTTCCGTGAAAATTTTATGCCACAGGACTGCAAGCTCATACATACCGAGCGCCATCGGAAGACCGATTGTACCGCGGGTACCGGGGCTTGACTGCAGACCGTAGAGATAATCGCGTTTGTAGGCATACAGATTCGGGAGTGCTGTGTCAGCAGTTTCCGCTCCCGCACCGCGTTCACAGCGATTGCCGGAGATAAAGCGTCTGCCGCCGGAGAAGGTGTTGATTGTCAGGCGGCAATGGTTGGTACAGCGTTTGCAGACAGTTGCCGTTGCCGTATGGCTGAAGGTTTCCAGTGCACTTGGCGGCAGGAGGGCGGATTCAGTCAATGCGTGATTCTTGACATACAGCGCGGCACCGTAGGCACCCATCAGACCGGCGATCTGCGGACGAATGACCTCATTGCCAAGCTCGCGTTCAAACGCACGAAGAACGCAGTCATTGTAAAACGTACCGCCCTGTACAACGACGTGACGACCGAGCTCTTCTGCCGAATTGACACGAATCACCTTATAAATGGCGTTTTTGACAACGGAAATGCAGAGACCTGCGGAAATATCCTCGGGAGATGCACCGTCCTTCTGGGACTGTTTGACCGAGGAGTTCATAAAGACGGTACAGCGGGTACCGAGATTGACGGGATGTGTGGAGAATCTGCCACGTTCGGCAAATTCCGCAGCGGTAAAGCCCATGCTCTTTGCAAAGGTTTCCAGGAAAGAGCCGCAGCCGGAGGAACAGGCTTCGTTGAGCATGATGGAATCGATGGCACCGTTTGCGATGCGGAAGCACTTGATGTCCTGTCCGCCGATATCAAGGATGAAATCGACTTCGGGGAGGAAGTGTTTTGCTGCGGTGAAATGCGCGATGGTTTCGACAATACCGAGATCCACACCGAAGGCACTTTTTATGAGCTCTTCTCCGTAGCCGGTGACAGCCGATCCGCAGAGCGTGATGCGGTCGCCGCAGAGAGCATAGATCTTCTGCAGTTCTCCGCGGATAATCTCCACGGGATTGCCCTGATTGGAGGCGTAATACTGGTACAGCAGTGCGTTGTCCTCGCTGATGACAACGAGCTTTGTCGTTGTGGAGCCGCAGTCGATACCGAGCCATGCACGTCCTGTGTAGGATGCAATGTCGGTGGTCGGAACGGATGCCTTTGCATGGCGTGCGGTGAATGTGTTGTATTCTGCCTCGGAGGCAAACAGCGGAGGAAGCGTATCGAGGACCGCGCGTTCACCGAGGCTGTTCCGAACGGCTGTGCGCAGATCGTTCAGCGTGATGCGGTGCAGGGATTTTGCCGCATACAGTGCGGTACCGCGTGCGACGGCATACGGACCCCATGCGGGAAACAGCGCTGTTTTGTCGCGTTCCAGATGCAGTGTTTCGATAAAGCGCTCCTGCAGTCCGCGGCAGAAGAACAGCGGACCGCCCAGAAACAGAACCTTCTGCGGATTGCCGTCCTTGTCACGACCGATGCGGCGTCCCTGAGCAAGACCCGCAATGGTCTGATTGACAACCGCCTGATAAATGCTGACGGCGACATCGGCTTTGTTTGCGCCTTGATTGAGCAGCGGCTGAATGTCGGTTTTGGCAAAGACACCGCAGCGGGAGGCGATCGGGTAAATACGCTGATGCTCCATGCTCAGCGCGTCCATATCCCCCGGCGTGAGATTGAGCAGTGTCGCCATCTGGTCGATAAAGGCACCCGTACCGCCGGCACAGGTACCGTTCATGCGTTCATCCATTGCGCCGTCAAAGAAGATGATCTTTGCATCTTCGCCGCCGAGTTCTACGACGGCAGAGGTGTCCGGTGCAAGCATTTTGACAACTTCACCTGTCGCAAAGACCTCCTGGACAAACGGAACGCCGATGGCCTGCGAAAGACCGAGACCGGCAGAACCGGAAATGGCGGCAGAAACTGCAACCTCGCCGTCCAGAGGAAGACCGTCGAGCAGATCGAGGATCTTTTCGCGAACACGGGAGAAGTGCCGTTCATAGGTTTCGTAAATGACTTGTTCGACATCGGCGGTACCGTCGTCCCGGCTGTGGGCAAGGACGAGCTTTGCGGTTGTGGAACCGACATCGATGCCGAGAAAATAAGTTTGGTTCATGAATTGCCTCATATAATGAAGAATACTTCCATGCGGAAGTCCATACGGAAGATGTGAAAATATACCTATATATTATAGATAAACACCACATTCAGTATAGCATACAAGTATGAAGAAGTTGTAAACATTTCAGGGAAAATGAAAAAAACGACAAATTTTTACTGAATTTTAGTTTCAAAAACAAACCGTCTGTCCTCGTGTTTCAGAGAACAGACGGTTATGCGCGCCTATGAAATTGTCAGTCGGAACACGGCGGATGAAAAATCAGTTCTCCAGATAAATGCGTCTGAATTCCTTCAAAGATTCCTCTGCACCGAGGGTCGGACGGTATTCCAGACCACATGCGCCGGTGTAGCCTGCTTCATCGACCTTCTTGAAAATAAATTTATAGTCGTTTTCGCCGAACTGCAGATCGATTCTGCCCGGGTGACCTGCGGAGTGCAGATGTGCGATGCAGTCGAGGTTGTTAACGATGTTCGGAATGATGTTGCCTTCCATGACCTGCTGATGGTAGATGTCATAAACGACCTTGACGAGCGGATGGTTGACTTCATGAATGATGTCAAACGCTTCGGTCGCCTGCCACAGATAGTAGCCCGGATGGTTGACGAGCGTGTTCAGCGGCTCGATCATGATGATGACGTTGTGTGCATCGAGAATCGGCTTGGCAGCGATCAGCGTTTCGACGATCGCTTCATGCTGTGCCGCACGGGGAGCTCCGGTATCCTGACCGACCTGCGTGATCAGACGGGTCGCACCGGCACGGTTTGCAGCTTCACAGCTTTCCTTGAGCCCATCCAGCCATGCCTGACGGTAAGCAGGATCCGTCATGCGGAATTCGGTTGTACACATGGAAAGCAGTTCTACGCCGGTTTCCTCGGTCGTCTTCTTGACGAGGTCGAGATCGAGCCCCTTCCAGCCGTACGTTTCGACACAGTCAAAGCCGAGCGAACCGACCTTACGGATTGCATCGCAGAAGTCCATACCTCCGAAGAAACAGGGAATCGGTACACAAATTCTCATAATGATTTACCTTGGCTTTCCAAGCGAAAGCCATCCTTTCTTGTTGTGATAGATTAGATATGATATGTTTATGGTTGATCAAACCTTGATCAGTTCATAGTTCTGCGTGCCGATACCGAGGGATTCGGCATGTTCGACACACGCGCGCCAGTTGGTCGTCGGCGCAGAATCGGTAAAGTGGTCGCCGTGGACATGCGGCATGTGACCAAGCTGGGAATTTTCGATCGGCGGCATGGCATTGACCGCATCGGCGCAGGCAACATCGAGCGCAACCGGGTCAAACGATGCAAACATACCGACATCGGGAACGATCGGCGCGTCATTTTCGGAATGACAGTCACAGTTGGGAGAGATGTCGATGACAAGGCTGATATGGAAATGCGGTCTGCCGTCAAGAACTGCCTTGGTATATTCCGCGATCTTGTAGTTGAGAATATCGTTGGCTTCATCCATCGATGCCTGAATCGCATCCGTCGGGCAGATACCGATGCAACGTCCGCAGCCGACACACTTGTCATGGTCGATGGTACATTTACCGTCGGTGATTTTGGGTGCATCATGCGCACAGATCGCAAGGCATTTTCCGCAGCCGATACAAGCGTCCGTTTCCGCGTACGGCTTGCCCGCGGAATGCATCTCCATTTTGCCGGCACGGGAACCGCATCCCATACCGATGTTCTTCAGCGCACCGCCGAAGCCCGTACACTCATGACCCTTGAAATGGTTGAGCGAAATGAAGACATCGGCATCCATGACCGCGCGTCCGATCTTCGCTTCTTTGACATATTTGCCGCCGTCAACGGGCACACAGACCTCGTCCGTACCCTTCAGACCGTCGCCGATCAGAATGTGACAGCCCGTCGCATACGGAACAAAGCCGTTTTTATAGGCAGAATCGATGTGGTCAAGTGCATTTTTTCGTCCGCCGACGTACAGCGTATTGCAGTCGGTCAGAAACGGTTTGCCGCCGAGTTCTTTGACAACGGATGCAACGGCTTCGGCATAGTTCGGACGGAGAAAAGCGAGGTTGCCCGGTTCGCCGAAATGCAGCTTGATGGCGGTGTACTTGTTTTCAAAATCGATTTGGTCAATCCCCGCCGCATGCATGAGCCGCTTGAGCTTCTGCAGAAGATTCAGCCCGGGCTTGGCGCGCAGGTCGGAGTAATATACTTTGGAAGGAGTCATAACAGAAAAATCCTCTTTCTTCTTGTTTGACTTCATTATAACATATCATACCGAAAAATGCAAGCATGATTTTCACATATAACAGGATTGCATAAAAATTCGGTCCATACGGAATTTTCAAAAAATCCGTGAAACCTATTGACAATCACGCAGGTTGGGTGTATAATAAATATATTAAGATTTAAGGAGAGCATGTTCCATGATGCATAACGGAGCTTGTTTTTATGCATATTACGGATTCGGTTACTGCTATTTTTGCGGTAGTCGCGTTTTGTGCTGCACGGAAACAGGCAAGCGAAGCTGAAAAGCTTCGAGCTTTATTTCACGGAACCTTCTTTCCAAACCAAAGGATGGCAGCACGGAACGCGAAGTCGCGGACACCGAGGCTGCTTTTTATGTTTTTATTTCTCGCTGCAAGGAGAATAGTTATGATTACCGTTCTGAAAAAAGGTACAACCGATGAACAGATGCAGTCCCTGATCGACTGGCTGCGTGAGCAGAATCTGGAGGTTCATGTTTCCCGCGGCTCCGAGCTGACCGTGCTCGGGTTGATCGGTGATACCTCCCACATTGATCCCGATCTGATTGCATCGCTGGATATGGTTGATTCCTGCCGACGGATTTCCGAGCCCTACAAAAAGAGCTCCAGAAAATTCCGTCCGGATGATACCGTCATTGAAATCGGCTCCGTCGATACGGACAAGGTGAAAATCGGCGGCGGACACTTTGCCGTGATTGCCGGTCCGTGCTCTGTCGAAACCGAGGAGCAGGTTCTCTGTGTTGCAAAGGCGGTCAAGGCAGCAGGAGCAACGCTTCTGCGCGGCGGTGCGTTCAAGCCGAGAACCTCACCGTATGATTTTCAAGGGTTAAAGGCAGACGGTATCGAGCTTCTGCTGAAGGCAAAAAAGATCACCGGTATGCCGATTGTCACCGAGATCATGAACGCGGCGCATCTTCCGCTGTTTGAGGATGTCGATGTGATTCAGGTCGGCGCACGCAATATGCAGAATTTTGAGCTGCTCAAGGCGCTTGGAAAGATCGACAAGCCGATTCTGCTCAAGCGCGGTCTTTCCGCCACGATGAAAGAGTTTTTGATGAGTGCGGAATACATCATGGCAGGCGGCAATGAAAAGGTCATCCTGTGTGAGCGCGGCATCCGTACCTACGAGACATTTACCCGCAATACGCTCGATCTTTCCGCTGTTCCGATGATGCATGAGCTGTCGCATCTGCCGATCATTGTCGACCCCAGCCACGCAACCGGTGTCAAGACCTTGGTTGCACCGATGGCACAAGCGGCAGTTGCGGCAGGCTGTGACGGTCTGATGATCGAGGTACACAATGATCCGCCCCGCGCGCTTTGTGATGGTGCGCAGTCGCTGACACCGGAGCAGTTTTCCGATGTCATGCGCCGCGTGACCAAGATCCGCGATGTGGTTACTACCATTTGATTCTGATATCCCACCGAAAGAAGGTATATAGCGTGAAAAATACTTTTTTCACGCGGGTTTTGTGGCTTTTGCCACCGAAGCGCCGGCGATTTTGCCCGCGATTGGATCGCGTTCAAAACCCAGCCCCAATTCCCCATGAAAGGAAGGCTTTCGACAAGCGAAAGCCATGGTTATTCATATGATGACTGTCGGTATTGTTGGACTTGGTCTGATCGGCGGTTCTCTGGCGAAAGCATATAAATCAAGCGGTGTGGCAACCGTGCTCGGGTATGACCTGGATGCCTCCACAAAGGAGTTTGCATGCTTGTCAGGTGTGCTTGACGGTACATTGACGAGAGAAACGCTCCGCTCGTGTGATCTGATTCTGTTTGCCATCCCGCCGCGTGCGGTTGTTCGATTTATCCGTGACCATGCGGATGATTTTACCGCAAATCCGATGCTGATTGACTGTGCGGGAACGAAGCGCGTTGTCTGCGATGCGGTCTTCCCTCTGGCAAAGGAACACGGCTTTCTGTTTCTCGGCGGTCATCCGATGGCCGGATCACACCACTCCGGCTTCAAGTACAGCCGTGCCGATCTGTTTGTCGGTGCGCCGATGGTGCTCGTTCCGCCGACCTTTGACGATATCCGCCTGCTCGATCGCGCAAAATCTCTTTTGGCACCGGCAGGGTTCGGTCATATCTCTGTCACATCGGCAGAGGATCATGACCGCATGATTGCGTTTACTTCACAGCTGGCACATGTCGTGTCCAATGCGTATATCCAAAGTCCGACCGCTGGTTCCCATAAGGGCTTTTCCGCCGGAAGCTATCAGGATCTGACGCGTGTGGCATGGCTGGATGCCGATATGTGGACCGAACTGTTTTTGGAAAACAGCAAATACCTGCTGCCGGAAATCGATACGCTGATTGCCTGTCTGCAGGATTACCGTAATTCTATCGCTGCAGGAGATGCACAGGCGCTCCGCAGCCGTCTCAACTACGGCAAGCACCGCAAAGAGGAGGTGGACGGCTGATGACGACGATTACGGTTTCTGCCTCCAATCGGTATCAGGTTAAAATCGGTGCGGGACTGCTGTCCTCGGTCGGCGAAGAGCTGAAGTCCTTGAATGACGAAAAGTGCTGCCGTGTTTGCATCGTTTCCGATGACAATGTGTTTCCCCTGTATGGGAAGACTGTCATAAATGCGCTGGAATCCGTCGGGTTTTCCGTTATGTCCCATGTGATCCCGCACGGAGAGGGTTCCAAATGCTTATCGGTATACGGGGAGATTCTGGAACATCTGGCATCGGAGCATATTTCACGTTCCGACTGGCTGATCGCACTCGGCGGCGGTGTTGTCGGGGATTTGTGCGGCTTTTGCGCGGCGACGTATCTGCGCGGCATCCGCTATCTGCAGCTTCCGACCACCCTGCTTGCCATGGTCGACTCTTCGGTCGGCGGGAAAACGGCGATTGATCTTGCCGCGGGCAAAAATCTATGCGGTGCATTTTATCCGCCGCATGGCGTGCTGTGCGACATCGATGCTCTGCAGACGCTGAATGACGTTATTTTTGCAGACGGAATGGCGGAGGTCATCAAATACGGCGTTATCTTTGACCGGGAGCTGCTCGAGCTTCTGATGCGGGACAAGACCGCGTTTGATCGGGAGACGGTCATTGCGCGATGTATCGATCATAAACGCCGTGTCGTGGAAGAGGACGAGTTTGACCGCGGTGTCCGTCAGCTGCTCAATTTCGGACATACGGCGGCACACGGAATCGAACAGCATTCCGGTTATACCATTTCCCACGGACATGCGGTTGCCGCAGGAATGGGCATTGTCACCCGTGCCGCAGAAGCCGCAGGAATGATTTCCGAGCCGTTTTCACCAATGCTTGAAACAATACTTGCCGATTTCGGTCTTCCATATGATACCGATTTCACGGCGGAGGATATGACCGATGCCATTCTTTCCGACAAGAAGCGCGACGGCGGCATCATCCGTCTGGTCATTGCCGATGCGCCGGGACATGCCATGCTGTGGCCCTGTCCTGCGACGGAATGTGAAGCATTTCTGGCACGCGGCATCCGGGAAAAGAACCAAGCATAAATGAGATCGATTCGCTATGAATATAACATTACATAAAACAAACACCGCTTCCCATCTTCCCACGATCCAGGCACCGCCGTCCAAATCCGACGCGCACCGACTTCTGATTCTCGCGGCACTGTCCGAAACAGACGGCCCGATTTGTCTTTGCTGTCGGGATACCAATGCCGATATTGATGCGACTGTGGACTGTCTTTGTGCACTCGGTGCCGACATCCGCAAAACAAAAGACGGCTTTTCCGTTATGCCGATTGACAGAACAACCATCGATCGGGATAGAGAAATTGCGCTTTGTGTCGGCGAGAGCGGCTCGACTTTGCGGTTTCTGATTCCCGTGATCGGAGCACTCGGTGTCTCTGCTGTGATCCGAAGAAACGGAAGATTGCCTGACCGTCCTCTTTTTCCTCTGGACGCAGTGCTGACACGGCACGGAATGACCCTGTGTGATGATCCCGATGACAAATCACTTTTGCATCTGCGCGGTCAGCTGACAGCGGGAGATTATGAAATCGACGGCGGCGTTTCCTCGCAGTTTATCACGGGACTTCTGTTCGCGCTCCCGATGCTCGATGCGCCGTCGAACCTGCGTATCACAGGAACCATTTCCTCCGCACCGTATCTTGCGCTGACACATTCCGCACTTGCAAGGTTTGGCTATTCCGTATCACCGACGGATGACGGTCATACCTACGTGCTTCCTGCAAGACCGTATGCTCTGCAGAAGACCCTATCGGTGGAAGGGGACTGGTCGGGTGCGGCGTTTCTGCTGTGTGCGGGCGCGATGCGGAATGGTGTCTGTGTTTCGGGTCTGAACCGCGATTCCGTACAGGGTGACCGTCGGATTCTTGATATTCTGACAATGGCAGGATGCCGTGTGGCGTGGAATGACGACACCGTAACGGTACTGCCGCCCAAAGACGGTATCCTGCGTCCGATCACGGTGGATGCCGATGATATTCCTGATCTTGTTCCGCCGATTGCCATGCTGTGCTGCGCCGCGGTCGGAAGATCGGAGATTACAGGATGTGCCCGTCTGTGTATCAAGGAAAGTGACCGTCTTGCTGCTGTCATAGAGATGATCACAGCACTCGGCGGCAATGCAGATGCCATGGAGGATACACTGATCCTTGACGGGACCGGGGTCCTGTCAGGCGGCAGCTGTAACGGGGTCAATGACCACCGCATGGTGATGAGTGCGGCGCTGGCATCGCTGATCAGTACCGCCGATGTCACGGTGTCCGACCGTGGCGCAATTGCAAAGTCGTATCCCCGATTCTTTGATGATTTTTCCGTATTCGGTGTACGGGATGCCGATGAATTCCGTTAAAACAGGAGGAGTGTTCCCATGTCAAGTATCATTGGACACCGATTGAAGGTTTCCGTTTTCGGGCAGTCGCATGCACCGGGTATCGGCTGTGTGATCGACGGTCTTCCCGCAGGGGAAGCTGTGGATTTGGATGTACTCGGTGCGTTTCTTGCGCGCCGTGCACCGGGACGGGATGCGTTCTCGACGGCGCGGCGGGAGGATGACCTTCCCGAATTTGTGTCAGGGCTGCTTGAGGGCAGAACCTGCGGCGCTCCGCTGTGTGCCGTGATTCGGAACAGCGATCAACATTCAAAGGACTATTCCGAGATTGCCGATAAGCCGCGTCCGGGTCATGCCGACTATACCGCACATATCAAGTACGCAGGCGCACAGGATGTACGCGGCGGCGGTCATTTTTCCGGTCGTCTGACGGCACCGATCTGCATTGCAGGCGGAATTGCAAGACAGATTTTGGAGCGTAGAGGGATTCGGATCGGTGCGCACATATATGCCATCAACGGTGTTCATGATACGCCGTTTGATCCTTGTCTGGTATCCGAAAGAGAGTTTGCGCTGTTGGAGAACAAGCCCTTCTGTGTGCTTGACGATGCGGCAGGAACAGCAATGCAGGAACGGATTCTTGCAGCAAAAGGACAGCTGGACTCTGTCGGCGGCATCATCGAATGTGCGGTTACGGGATTGCCCGCAGGACTGGGCGATCCGATGTTTGACGGCATGGAAAACCGCCTTGCACAGATTCTGTTCGGGATTCCCGCCGTTAAGGGTGTCGAATTCGGAGACGGATTTGCATCTGCGGCACTTCGCGGCAGTGAAAACAACGATCCAATGACCGTGGATGCAGAGGGCAATATCCGCATGACTGCAAACCATGCCGGCGGGATTCTCGGCGGTATCACAACGGGTATGCCGCTTCTTCTCCGATGTGCCATCAAGCCGACACCGTCCATCGGGCTTCCGCAGAAGACGGTATCGCTGTCGTCGGGAGACAATGCCGCACTGACCGTTCATGGCAGACACGACCCCTGTATTGTGCCGCGTGCTGTTCCGGTCGTCATTGCGGCGGCAGCCATCGGGATTCTGGATGCGATGCTGGATGACGGCATCGGTTTTTGACGCGAAAGGAATGGAAGATATGGACTTAAAAGCGCTTCGTGAACAGATCGATGAGATCGACCGTCAGATGGTACAGCTCTTTGATCGCCGTATGCGTGTCGCGGCGGATGTTGCCGCTTATAAAAAAGAAAACGGTCTGCCCATTCTCGACGAGAGCAGGGAACGTATCAAGCTGGATGCGGTTGCTGCTATGGCAGAGGAGGATATGGCGGCGTATACAAGAACGCTGTATGTTCATCTGATGGCGCTGTCACGGGACTATCAGCAAAAACTGATGCAGATTTCTGCCGCAGACTGTCAGAAGGAAGAAACGTCGCTCCGTATCGGTCTGATCGGCGGCAAGCTCGGGCACTCTTATTCACCCGAGATTCATGCGCTGCTCGGAATGACATATCCGTATGAACTGAGGGAGGTTGCGCCCTCGGAAATCGGGGACTTTCTCAAGACCAATCCCTACGATGGGTTCAATGTGACCATTCCCTATAAAAAGGATATCATTCCATATTTGTGCGGCATGTCCGATACCGCGCGCAGACTCGGTTCGGTCAATACTGTGTTTCGTACTCCCGACGGATGGTGGGGCGACAACACCGATTATGACGGTTTTTCTTATATGGTGCGGCGCACGGGATATGAGGTTCGCGGTAAAAAAGCGGTTGTGATCGGTTCGGGCGGTGTAGCGCCGACGGTCTGTGCCGTGCTTGAAGACCTCGGTGCCGCATCGGTTACCGTCCTTTCTCACAGAGAAAATACGCACCAAATGCGTGCTTTGCATAATGATGCGAAAATCGTTGTCAATACCTCTCCTGTCGGTATGTATCCCCAAAACGGGGAATCCCCCATTCCTGCCGATGCTTTCCCGTCGATGGAATGTGCGCTGGATCTGATTTACAATCCTTTTGAAACGGTATTTCTTGCCGATGCAAGAGAACGCGGATGTGTGACGGAATCGGGAATCTCGATGCTGGTGGCACAGGCAAAGCGCGGTGCGGAGCTGTTCACAGGATATCCGCTTGAAGATGCGCTCTGCGACAGCGTCACCGCGCAGATGATCCGATCACGCCGCAATCTGATTCTGATCGGCATGCCGGGATGCGGAAAATCGACGGTCGGTAAACGTGCTGCCGCGCGGCTCGGACGAGAATTTGTCGACCTTGACGATGAAATTGTCAAAAAGGCAGGGAAGCCGATCTCTGCGATTTTTGCCGAGGATGGTGAGGATGCGTTCCGTGCAATGGAGCATGATGTCATCTGTGAGATATGCAAACGCTCATCTCTGGTGATTGCCACAGGAGGCGGATGTGTGACGCGTACTGCAAATTACCGTCCGATGGCACAGAACGGTGTACTCCTCTGGCTGAAGCGTGATATTGCCGCACTGCCGACAAACGGACGTCCGCTGTCGCAGGCACAGTCTCCCGCGGCAATTTACGAAATACGCCGTCCGATGTATGAAGCCTTTTCCGACGCGGCAGTGGAAAATACGGACAGCGTGAACGATACTGTGGAAGCGGTGTTGAAAGCCTTTTCCGAAATTTCCGACCGTGTGCGTACATAAAAGATTCGCCTGTTCCTCGTTTTGACGCGAAGAACAGGCGATGTTTTTTTGTGTTCAGCCGATGAAGATCATGGGAATCATCATCGGATACGGCAGGGTCGGCGATGTAATCTCTGCGTAGGCACGCATGACAACATCGACATTGTCCCCGACGGTAACGGTAAATGCCGTTTCTGTGCATCCGTATATGCCATGTACATACTGCGGATACGGCAGAGAGAGGGTTCTGTCATATCGGTCGACACTCCATCCGTCCAGCAGAAGAAGACGTATCTGTAGTTTTCTCGATTCATAGAGCTCCGGGTTGCAACGGAAGGTCAGCGTGACACGGCGGGTATCACCGACACCCACGCGCGGCGAATCGTCATACGCGACACGAACGGTCAGCGGACGGTAGACTGTGACATCATAGGAATACGGAGGACGCGCAAGAATGTCGGCGGAGGTCAGTCTGTTCCAATATGCGACCTCGTTTGCGGGATAGTCGGATGCCGCATCTGTAAAGGCGAAGGAAACACGGTTTGCGCGGAAAACAGAAGGAACGAGCGCGAAAACCCGGTCGGTCAGCACAGAGCATGTTTTTGGAATGCGGTGAGAATACATACCGTTGAGGGAAACTGTCACGATGCGGTCACCGACGTGTGCCTTCAGTTCCTCGGGAATTGCTGCAGTACCGCCGATGATCCCCAGCGTTGCACCGACGGTCGCGCCGGTACAGTCGGTATCGTCACCGCAGTTGATCGCACAGAGCAGTGATTTCAGAAAATCACCTTCTCCGTACAGAAGGCCGATGACCACAAATCCGAGATTGGCGGGTGCCTGGAACCATCCGAGGTCGGCGTTGAGTGCAAGCACCTTTTCCTGTGTCTCACGGTAGTCAATGCCGCGCTCATAGCAGTCAATGACCAGCTTTACTGTCTGCGCGGTCATAGAATCCTCCGGGATTTTGGACAGCGCCGCTTGGATCAGGAAGCGGATATTGCTCTCGACATAAGCAAGGCTCTGCATGCATGCCGTGAAGATCTCGGCACATACGCCCTCGCTGACACCGTGATCGACCATCGCGTCCATTGCCGCATATTTGACTGCGACATCAGGGACACCGGGAGCAAGGGATGCCCAAATCTCACTGCGGATCCATGCACCGTTGGAGGTCTTCCATTTTTCGTTGTCCACCTCTCCGCTCATCGGCGGGAGAAGACCGAGCCGCAGATTGGTCTTGCAGATGCCGTATTCATTCCAGTGCGGCGGAATCCAGTCAAGCCAATATTCGGAGAGGACATTGGCGTTCATCTGCGCAGGACCGATATCCTCCATGGCGCAAAGCCAGACCAGCTGCAGGTCAAGATCATCATTGGGCATCGGTTCACCGCTTGGGGTGGCAAAGCCTTTGATGTCCAGGAACTTTCGTGTTCCCTCGTAGGGAGCGCCCATGGTACCGCCGATATTTTTACCGAGCCAGCATGCATGGAGCTTGTCAAGATATTCGTTTTTATTCAGCTGAAACATAGCTTTTCCTTCCATATATGAAGTCGGGTATGTTTTTTACAGAAGCATCCGATCGATCTGCCCTTCATACCATTCTGTCGGGTTTTGGCGAACGACATAGGAATGATGTCCCCTCGGATCAGGTGTAAATCGGTTTTCTCCGGTTTCTGCGTCGACTGCGGCATATCCCAAAACCGCGGTATAGCCGGCAGATGTGAAATCATTCACCGATGCCAGATGCACCAGAAGCGGATCCCATGCACAGCGTCCCGC
>JAFYTT010000320.1 GCA_017558715.1 Clostridia bacterium
GTGAAGACAACCTCCTCGGCATCTCCTGGGGTCTCGAAAATCTGAAGAAATATATCGCTCTGTAATACATTCGATACAGATGAGGGACTGCCGGCACTCGACAGTCCCTCTTTGTTTTCATGTACCGGAAAGGACACCGTATCTTGCAAGCTCCAACAAACACCACAAAAAAACAAAAGAAACCGCTGACACCGCGCAAGAAGATTCTGCTCGGGCTTCTGATCATCCTCGGCATCATGACAGCGTCTGTCATCGTCTCTGTCATCTTTGAGGTTGCCGTCAACGGTGAATACTATTCCGCGTTTTATTCCGGCGGATCGGGCTATGAACCGCTCGATGTCCTCTTTGCGCCTGCCGACTATGAAACGGATATTTTTGAAGATGAGAACTATCTCTCCATGAACCGCGCGATCAAATATATTGACGGCGCGCAATCCACCGAGGTTGCACTTGACGAAGACGGCTCGTTTTACGGATCCGGTCTTGTCTTCTTCCAGAAGTATTTCAACTGCGTCATCGGCGGCGATTACGAGACGTATCAGACGCTGATCTCGGACAATTACGACGAAAAAAACGCGTATCCGATTCCCGAGAAGTTCACGATGCAGAAGATTCATTCCATTTCCGTGGAACATCGCGGGGATGCGGACACGATCGTTTCGCAAAATGAAGTTCGCCGCTATTATGTCGTCAAGTATCAGATCTATCAGAACAACGGCACCTTCCGTGACGATATCCGTCCGAGTGATGTTCTTCCCCTGCTCTTTGAACTGACAACAATCGGCGAGGACACAAAAATTACCAAGATCGTCAAGTTTCCCGGCGCATAAATCAGACCGAAAGGAGATACCCTCATGATTGATATTATGCTATATATCTGGATCGGCTTTTTCGTTCTGTCCGTCATTGTGGAAGTCAACACGATGAATCTGATCGCAATCTGGTTCATGCCCGGAACGCTGATCGCCATCGTACTTGCCCTGCTCTCCGTTCCTGTGTGGATTCAAGTGCTCGTGTGGCTTCTGATCACGGTCACCGTCTTCGCGGCAACATGGCGGCTCTCTGCGCGTCTGCGTCATCCAAGACATGAGCCGACCAACGCCGACCGCGTCATCGGTCAGACCGCGATTGTCACCGAAACGATTTCCGACCGCACGCAGACCGGTCAGGCACGCGTCATGGGACAGACCTGGAGTGCCCGTACCGATGAAACCGAAACCGAAATCCCTGCCGGCACCGAAGTGCGTGTACTGCGCATTGAAGGCGTCAAGCTCATTGTCACACCCATTGTTTAACCAACGAAAGGAGAATTTTCCATGGATCCCATTACCATTCTTGTTTTGGTTGCAGTCTTATTTATTCTGATCATTTCCAATATCCACATTGTCACGCAGGCACATGCATTTGTTGTAGAACGTCTCGGTGCATTCCATACTGTATGGCCGACCGGTCTTCACTTCAAGATTCCGTTCATCGACAAGGTCGCTAAGCGCATCTCTCTGATGGAACAGGTCGTCGACTTCCCGCCGCAGCCCGTTATCACCAAGGATAACGTCAAGATGCAGATCGACACCGTTGTCTTCTATCAGATCACCGACTGCAAGCTGTTTACGTACGGTGTACAGAACCCGATGGCGGCGATTGAAAATCTGACCGCAACCACGCTCCGTAATATCATCGGTGAACTGGAACTCGACTCCACGCTGACCTCCCGCGACATCATCAACACCAAGATGCGTACGATCCTTGACGAAGCGACCGACTCCTGGGGCATCAAGGTCAACCGCGTGGAACTCAAGAACATCATGCCGCCCAAGGAAATCCAGGACGCGATGGAAAAGCAGATGAAGGCAGAACGCGAACGCCGTGAATCCATTCTCAAAGCAGAAGGTGAAAAGAACTCGGCGATTCTCGTTGCGGAAGGCCGCAAGCAGGCGATGATCCTCGAAGCCGAAGCCGAAAAGGAATCGCAGATTCTTCGAGCCGACGCAGAACGCGAAGCCATGATCCGCCGCGCAGAAGGTGAAGCAGAAGCGATTCTGAAGGTGCAGGAAGCAACCGCTCTCGGTATTCAGAAGATCAACGAAGCGAATCCCTCGCAGGCTGTTCTGACGATCAAGAGTCTGGAAGCGTTTGAACGTGCCGCTGACGGAAAGGCAAACAAGATCATCATTCCCTCCTCCATTCAGGGTGTTGCCGGTCTTGCTGCGTCTGTCGCAGAGGTTCTGAAGGCTGACGAAACCAAGTAAATTAAAAAAATGCATCCGCAGTCGATGATGAGTCGTTCTGCGGATGTTGTTTTGTATATTCGTTTGAACGGAATGACGTTTGATTGCGGTTATGTCAGACGCAGATGCTTCTTTTCTGTTGTAGGGGCGATTCACGAATCTCCCCTACAGATATAAACAAATAGCATCGTTCCACCAGCCAGAGCAAACCTCGCAAAATACCGCAAAAACGCAAAGAACGGTACTTCATGAAGCAGCCAGTCTCCGCTGAACAACAGTCGTCCCTCAATGATGACAAACGCGAGTGCAAGGAGGAACAGGATAACACCCAATACGATTCGGATGACTTTCATTGGAAATTGCACCTCCAGATCTGCTCACAGAGCGCACTTGTCATAAAGTCGCAGATGATGACACCGCGTATCTCGCCATGCTCGGAAAGATGCGTTTCCAGCCACCCAAGCAGCGTCTTTGCCGGTGTGGCGGCGTACAGCGGCGGGAAACCGTGCGTGAGGTAGCAGCTGACATAATTGAGCGTGAGCGCGTATGACGGTTCTGCGGCGACGGCAAAGGCATCCATGATATCCTGCTTCTTGTCGGTGATGGCATCGATGGCATAATGATCCTGTACGTAAAGATCGCCGATCGGAAATGAAGTGTTGTCCTGCCAGCCGTCATAGGCGGGGACACCGACTTGGGCATCGGCATAACGGGCAAGCACCGTCATCGTTCCGCGCGCATCGGAAACGGTTTCGGGCAAGGTGCGATCTGCGCGGACAAGGTCGGGATAGGCGGACAGCATCTGCTCGACGGCTTTTGCAAAGGTTGTGGTCGGGTTCTTTGCATCGGCATCCTGCTTGATCGAGACGAGCAGAAATTCCGTCGGGTGATCGTGCAGAAAGTCAGTCAAATCATCAAGCACGTCTGCAAAATCGGTCATCTGATCGACAAAGCTGTGCACGACGGCGAGCTTGTTTCCGCGCAGCTGCAAACGGATATCAAAAAAGCGAACTCCGGCACGAAGCTGCTCCGATACAGACAGCGACTGACACTTCCCTGCAACATCGGCAATCGAATACAGCGCACCGGAGTCATGCGTGCCGGGAATGGTCAGCGCGGACAGCGGCAGTGTGTCGTCAAGGGCTGCCATCCAGTCGGACGCGTCGATGCGGGCATACTCCAACGGCAGGAAAGCGAGGAGGAGCAATACGACGGCAATGAGTGATGAGAGGATTTGGAGTTTGGGTTTTGGGGTCATGGTGGGGCTCCTTGTTGCTTTCATCAAGGCGAAGCCTTGTATATCATCCATTCCGCATAAATGGTATATCATCAAGACGAAGTCTTGTATCTCATCCAAGCCGTAGTTGTTGATGCACTGTGTGATGAGATACAAAGCCTGCTGCTTGGATAAAAAAATCGACAAGCCGTGCTTGCCGATTTTTTGGCGGAGGGAAAGGGATTCGAACCCTTGTGGGATTACTCCCAAACGGTTTTCAAGACCGCCTCGTTATGACCACTTCGATATCCCTCCGTGTGGTGATTGCTCAAATAGTATACCATAAAGTCACGGAATTGTCAAGGGATTTGTGCAAAAAAAAGAGGGATGCCGTTTGACGGGCATCCCAAATGGATTGTTTATTCGCCTATGATTCCGTTGCCGTTGATGTCGATTTGCTGATCCAGTTCCATTTTACCCTGTTGGTCTTCTTGCGACTGTTTCTGCAATTCTTCCATGTACATACGGTATTCCGCGTTGTATCCGCGGTAGGATTCGCCGCGAGTTCTGAAGATCTCCGTATCAACGCCAAATTCTGCAAGCTCCGATGCGGCAAAGATCTGTATCTCGGCACCGTCGAGTGCGGAAATGGAGGAGAGCTTTGCGCGGAGTGCGGTTTCGGAAAATGCCGTCTCATTTACAAGACCTGCTTCATAGAGGAGCGAATACATAAAATCGTCCTCGCGTGCGGTCGTAAACGGATCGTACATCGAAACTGCCATTTCCTTTGTGATCGGAAACATGGCTTTCATTTCGGCAGCGGCACGCGGTTCCAGTTCGGGATCGTTCGGATCTCTGACGCAATAAAACGCGCGGAACTTTTTCGCCGCCGTATCGTTTGGACGCCATGCATCCATGGTCGGCAGAATTTCGTTTTCATAAATATCGAGCGGCAGCATTTGCGGCATCAGATATTCAGCGACACCGCCGTTGATGACGATCAGCGCCGTATTATGATATACGGCATTCTGCGGCGGGATTTTTCCGCCATAAGCATCCAATACCGATGCGGAATCGTCCTCCGGCAACACCAGATACACATCTACAGATTCGATCTGTGCAAACTGCTCGTCGGTGATATCGTCGTAGTCCGCCACACAGAAATAGTTGGCAAATGCGGTTTCAATGGGGTCGCAGAGATAAGGTTCCTCCGTCACAGTCCCGCTGCCGACCAATTCATCGGTCGCGCGGACATAGGAGCAGGAGGACAGCACCGCAACATTTGCGGCACAGATCAGCGCAAGAAATCCTGCGCATACGGAATAAACGGTTTTCCAATTCTTCTTTTCACGTGTCGTTTTCATGTGCAGATATCTCCTTTTCAAGTAACTTGGAGTGGTATCGTTTGCCATGAAAAAGGCGGCGCGGAACATCGGCTCACACTGTCTGCGTGCCTGTCGTTCCCGTCGGACTCGCTCGGCAACCGTCAGGATGGATTCCATGTAGTCACGCACAGAAACGGCAGTCCGATAACGGAGCACGCTTGCGTCGCAGGAAAGTTCCAGATCCTCTGTGACAGCACGTCGGAGCAGAATCGAGATGGGATTGAACCAATGCACGGATATGGTGAGTACCATGAGCAGCTTGTAAAGCATGTCGCCTCTCTTTACATGGCAGAGCTCGTGGGTAAAAATGTTCGCAAGTGTTGATGAATCCATATCATCACAAAACGCACTGAGAAATACCGCAGGACGACCAAACCCGATCACACACGGGGTCATCGGGAAATCTTCCCGGATGCGGCGCAGCGGAATTGTCCGCCGAAGTCCGATTTGTTCCCTGCACCGATGGAACAGCAACAGCATATCTTCATCGGTCACCGGGTCGGAGTTTTCGTACAGATACCGCCGGATATCGCGGTATTCAAGCAGTTCCCGTATCAGGCAGTAGGAAAAACCGACCGCCCATACGAAAATCAGAAATCGCAGTCCGGCTACCATAAGACCCGAAACATTGAACGCAACAGCGTCACCGCGCGCGGATATGACGGCATCTTCGCGCTGGATCAGATGCGCACGGAGCACGGGAAGCTCGTCCCCTCGGATCTCACGGGCTGCATCCGCAATCATCATGATCTCGGGATGCATATCGCGGTACGGCGGCTCGACTTCGGTTACGGTTCGCTCACTGACAATGACATTGACCATGGGTGGGGCGATCTGCAGAGGGATGACCGCCGCAAGCATGACAGCGAGCCAGATCAGATACATGGATTGCCCGCAGCCGCCGCGAAGCGATTTTCTTACAAGATATGCAAATACGGTACTGAATGTGAAAAGAATTGTCAGAAGAAGGATAACAAGAACTTCTTCCAGCATGTGGTTTCAGCCTGTCCTTTCCGAAGAGCAAGGAAACGGCTGTGTTATCAGCAGTTCCTTATTTGTCTTCTTTGTTCATCAGTTCACGGAGCTCGTCGATATCGCCGTCAGCGATCATACTGCCGTCAACGAGTGCTGCGAACAGATTTCCTGCGGACTTGCGGCAGACCGTGGAAACGAAATCCTTGGTTGCGAGCTTGCAGTATTCCTCTTCGGAAATGCCTGCGGAATAGATATTGCTGCGGCCGACCTTTTCAATGTTAACATAGCCGCGGTCAACAAGACGGGTAAGGAGGGTCAGAACGGTGGTCAGCTTCTGCTTGCCGACAGTGTCGGGATATGCTTCGATCAGATAAGACGCACGAACCTTTTCAAATCCGTTCTTCTTTGCGTCCCAGATACCCTGCATAACGATCAGCTCCGCGTCGGGCATACGGTTGAATGCTCTAATTCTCTTTGCCATGATGTTTCTTCCTCTTCATTCTTTGGATTTTGAGATGGGTGCGACATTCTCCTGTGCGTTTGGGTACGACATTTGTTTTACCCATCTATAGTATATACGATTCTTCGATGTTTGTCAATAGAATCACACGAATCTTTCTATAATTGGCGTATTATACAAAATACCCGCATCGGATTTGGTGATTATGACAGTCATAGAACCGTTTCGGGATAACGCCGACAATCTTTGTCCGACATCTCTCCGTTATTTCTATTATACCATAACAAGACCGAATTGTATAGATATTTTTTGAATTTTTTTTGCAAATTCGTGATATTTTTACAGTTTTTTCCCGTAGATTCCATCACTTTGCATCCCGTATTCTACGTACTGAACCGTTTCTTTTGGTGTAATCAGCGTAAATCCGCAGAAATCACATCGTTCCCGAGCTCTGTCATTTTCTGTTTTTCCGCAAAAAACGCAGACACGCGGCGGATATCCGTCCTCCCCTGCCCGATAAACGATGACGGGATAAGTGCATCCGCGATAACGGCGAAGGAAATCGCCTGTCTGATACGGAAGCTCAGCGCTTGCGTTTTGCAGAATGAATTTATGGCGAATCGGAAACCGTTTTTCCAAAAAAGGATGCCGTTTTTTCGGACTGTGCATGTAAACATGACCTTCCATGCGCGTTGTCATACCGCTGTAGGAACGCGCCCAGAGATTGCGGAAATGGATGTACGACTTCTTCTTGACATCCCGCACGGAGCCCTGCCATCCGCGGTCGGTGATGATTCTGACAATGCCCTTTTTCAGCGGATAGATGGCAAACAGAACAATCGCAATCAGCGCGCTTGCCGTTATGTTGATCCGCTCGGAAAAATACCGCCAGAGATAGAAGTATTCAAACAGTACAACAGCGGCACACCACAGAGAACATCGTACAAACACCGCGTTTTGCTCCCGCCTGATCTGCGCACGGATATCCTCGTATTGTTGGGGTACTGCAATGCATGGCTTCATATCGGTTGTCCCCTCTCCTTCTGTTCTGTGTTGATTATACCATATCCGAAATACGCTGTCAAGCAATATCGAATACCGCACCAAAACGATTTTCCTTCTGCATAATCTTGACATTTCCCATGAAAAGGACTATAATATTACATAATGCATTACAATCTCAAGGAGCCTCCATGAACAACATCCGAACTTATCTCGGCGACAAGGCACTTTACAAGCAAATGTTCAAAATCGCCGTTCCTGTTTCTCTGCAAAGCCTGATTACCGTCGGCATCAATCTGATGGACACCATCATGCTGTCGGAAATGGGTGACGCACAGCTGTCTGCATCGTCTCTTGCAACACAGTTCATCAATCTGTTCATGATCTGCTGTATGGGCATCGGCATGGGCGCATCGGTTCTGACCTCCCGCTACTGGGGCATGAAGGAGATTCATTCTCTGAAAAAAGCCGTCACGATCATGCTGCGCTTTGTCTTTATCTTCAGCGGTATCTTCACGCTGGCAACGATCCTGTCACCGAAGCTGATCATGATGATCTACACCCCCGATACGGAAATTATCATGCACGGCATCACCTATCTGCGCTGGATGATTCCGACCTATATCTGCATGGGTATGACAACGACGTGTACGATCGTTCTGAGAACCGTCGGACAGGTACGGATCCCGCTTGCCTGCTCCATCTGTGCGTTCTTTGTCAACGTCTTTTCCAACTGGGTGTTCATCTTCGGTCACCTCGGTGCGCCGCGTATGGAAATTGCGGGTGCGGCACTCGGTACGCTGATTGCACGTATCTTTGAGCTTTGCTTTATCTGCGGTTACTTCTTCTTTATCGACCGGCGCATCACCTACCGTTTGCGCGATCTGACGATGAAGGTGCGTGATCTGTTGTCCGAATACATCCGTATTTCGATTCCCGTTCTGATCTCCGACGCGCTTCTGGCACTTGGCAACAATGCGGTTGCGATGATTATGGGACGGATCGGCTCTGCATTCGTTGCGGCAAACTCCGTGACGATGGTCGTACAGCAGCTCTCCTCTGTCCTCACGACCGGCATCTCCAACGCATCAGGCATCATCACCGGTCATACCATGGGTGAAGGCGACTACGAAAAGGCACAGCGGCAGGGCTACACCTTCCTGATTATGGGCGGCATCATCGGTGTGTTTGCGGCGCTCGTCATTCTTGTTCTGCGCGGTCCGATCATCGGTTACTATAATGTTTCACCCGAAGCCAAGGAAATTGCGTGGGAGCTGATGAACGCGATTCTGTTTATCGTCATTTTCCAATCGATGAACTCGATTCTGACCAAAGGCGTACTCCGTGCCGGCGGCGACACGAAGTTCTTAATGGCGGGTGACATTCTGTTCCTCTGGGTTGCTTCGGTTCCGCTCGGTGCGCTTGCCGGACTGGTGCTCGATCTGCCTGCGTTCTGGGTATACACGTTCCTTAAAATCGACCAGATCATCAAATGCGTTTGGTGTTATTTCCGTCTCAAGAGCGGAAAGTGGCTGAAGAAGATTAAGCCCGCAAAATAAACGTGGATATCGATCCATTTTGGACGACCAATGGTCGTCCATACAGAATACCTTGAAATATATAATCATATTAAAATCCACATAAAGGAGATTCTCCCATGAACATGTTCCCGAATCTTTTATCCGCACCGCTGACCGTTTCCGCGATCATCGGCGACGAAAAATCGCTTGCCGCACTGACCTCTGACGGAAACGGCAAATACACCGCGGGCGATGTTGCCGTCGGCGTCACAACCAACGGTGATGCACTCGATGTTACGCTGACCGCCGAAACATCTGCTGTATCCTGGGTACTTCTGCGCTTTGCTTGTTCCCTGCCCGACACGGCATCTGTTTACGGCGACGACTGGGAGCGCGGTTACGGCACCCTGCACTGGGGTTCCATCACGCCCGAGCTTCATATGCCGTGGTATTTCCTTGCGTATGATGCACAGGCAAAGGTGCTTGCAGGCTACGGTGTCCGTGTCAGACCGGGTGCTATGTGTGTCTGGCATGTTGACGGCAACGGCATTTCCGTGCCGAA
>JAFYTT010000321.1 GCA_017558715.1 Clostridia bacterium
AATAATCAGGTAATTTCATCATATTCGTTTCTCCTTCTGTTCTCGGTTTATACGGATACTGTTCCTTGAATTTCTCCTTTGCGTAATGCAGGCGGCTTTTGACCGTGCCGACGGGAATCGACAGCCGTGCGGCAATATCGTCCTGCGGCAGATTTTTGAAATAATACAGATACAAAATCTGCTTTTCTCGGTCGCCGAGCGCATCCAGCGTCTCACGCACCGCGCTTTGCTCCGTGATGCCGCATCTGCCGACACGAAGGGACGATTCCGACAGCGCATCGAGCGGAATCTCCATCAGATGTGCTTTCCTGCGGTAATAGTCCATGCATTTATGTCCTGCAATCCCGATCAGCCACGCCTTGAACGCCGCCCGATCCTTGAGCGTCGGAAATTTCTCCGATGCGGTCATGCAGACCTCCTGCATAACATCTTCGGCATCGTGCAGATTGGCGATCTTGTAGCGGATGTATCGCTGCAGCGGCACAAAATACGTCTGCAATAAGGCTTCAAATTCTGTCACAGCCTCACCTCATCTTGCTTACTTGAAATCGATTTCATCTATATAGTCGATGGAAAAACGAAAATGGTTCAGATTCTGCGAAATATTTTGAAAATTTCATAAAATGCAATGGGGATACCGCATAGGCTGTGCAGTATCCCCTCTCTGTTGTAGCAAATTGGCATTGATTTTATGCGGCATTCACGCCATGCGCACGGAGCAGTTCAAGCAAGCGGTTTCTGCCGAAAAAGACGGCAAACTTGTATGAATCGTCATTCTTTTTCGTCACCGTGACGGTCGGCAGCAAAAACATCCGTCCGCTTGTCACTTCGTTGATTTCATCATATCGCATGACCAGATGTCGGTATTCTTGCGGGACGGTCAGTTTACCCGTATGATAGGTGATGGCTTGTTCGTCCGCTGTCATACCACCGCCTAAAATGCCGTTTTTGACCAGACTGACAATAAAGTAGTTCTTCATATGAATCCTCCCATTATAAAATCGGAACATCACGCAAGATTGATGATATCCTATTATCCAACGATCGTCAAGGGTTTACTGCCGCCGAATGAAGTCCGCGATATCATCCAGAACCGCGTCACCGATGTGCTGTTCGACCTTGAATTCCTTCGCCGCCTTGTCAATCGTGCCGTAGATTGCGGGAACAAACGCATGGCTGAGTCCCTCATACAGGCGGAACTGCACATCCTCGCGGTCGGAAAGCAGCTTTTTGTAAAGCGCAAAATCACGCTCTGCGCTGACCTGTACGTCCTTTTCGCCCTGCAAGATGAGCATCGGCTTTTGACATGCCTGTAAAGCCTCCGCGGTCTGACGCTGTCCCATTTCCTTGAAGTAATACAGCGTCATGCCGCCGCCGAACTGTTTTTTCATGGCTTCCTCGTCGGTCAGATCATAAAGCCCGTCAAACAGCTTTTCATATTTTGCAGCCTGTTTTTTGAAAATGCCGCGAAGGAGGGACGGAACCGTTTTTTCCGTTGCGGCAAGCTGGTCAAGCACGACCTCCTCCAGTTTGCGCGGTGTTCCTGCCATGATGACAAGCCCGCGGAAATTGCCGCCGTCCGCATCGATACGCGGTGCGAGCATACCGCCCATCGAGTGACCGACGATAAACACGCGGTCGGGGTCAATACGTGCATCGCTACGCAGAAGTTCTGCCGCCGCAATCGCATCGTCAATCGTTTCTTCTTTGACCGTCAGTCTGCCCTTTGCCGCACGAAGGAGCTTCAGCGGGTGGACAAAGGATCGCTTGTCATACCGGACAGATGCGATGCCGCGCGATGCAAGACCGTGTGCCAGATCACGAAACGGCGTGATTTTATAGATTTTCTCGTCCATGTTGCTCGATCCCGAGCCGTGAACAAAGACCACCGCCGGAACCTTTTCGGACAGATCATCGGGCAGGGTCAGCATGCCGTTCAGGGGATAGGCAGGATCAGCACAAATCACGATTTTTTCTTCGGTCATGAGATATCTCTCCTTTATACAGACAGTTTTTCATAGTTACGGACACCCCATCCGATGATCAGACGGTATACGACATACAAGCCGATGGCAAATACCGCCGTCCAGATGAGGAGCAGTACCGATACCGACAAATATGCACGCAGGAAATATACCGTCAGCGCGGGAATACCGACAAGCGCCAGATTGCCGAACATGGAGACAAAGACTGCCATGCCCTGCTTGACGACCTGCGCCTCATTGGTCCAATGCAGGTTCGGAAACCGCAGTCCATACAGTAGTCCCAGTCCGCCCGATACTGCAGAAAACAGCTGGGGCAGGACAACCATTGCGGCAATGCCTGCGATGTAATCAAAGGATGTCAGCGACACCTGCGGCAGAAGAGCGGCAAGCATAGGGTCATTCATCCATGCGGACAAATCAAACGTGACAAAGAACACCGTGCCGACGATTGAGAACAGGAAGGTCGGAATGGCGCACCAGATCAGATGCAGCTTCCATTTTGCCAGCAGAATCTGCGCCGGGGAAACAGGCATCGAACGTACCAGCCACAAGGTCTTTGCATCGAGCGATACCGACGGCGGCGTAAAGAGCACGGTCGACAGCATCATTGCCGCCATACCGCAGAAGATCGCGGGAATCAGATCGATACCGAGCATGGCAAGCGTCGGCAGCAAGGTTTCCTGTTGGAACAGAATCACAACAGCGCCTGCGGCGAGGAATACCAGACCGACACCGGCATTGAGCAGATAGATGGCAGAGGACAGCAGACGTTTATTTTCAAGAGCCAGCAAAGCCGCTTGGGGACTGCGATAAGCACCGCGATGCTTTTCTGCGTGATACTGCACACGGGATGCACCGTGGGAGGCTGTAACGGTCTTGATAAAGGTAAACGATAACAGCAGAAATACCGCAAGAAACGGTACAACAAACATCGCCGCCGTGAACAGAAACGCGCCAACAGAACCATTCGCCGCCGCGTCACCGATCCAGTACAGCGGAACAACTGCACCGAGAACTTCGGCAATTTTCTCACTTTCTTCTACCAGCATCTCCATCATTCTTGCGGAGCCGGTACCGACGACATAATAATAGATAGCGATGAATGCCAAAGACAGAAATACCGTTACAAACGTTTTGTTCCGGATTCGGGCTGAAATGACCGACAGTCCCCATCCAAGCAGACAGGACAGTGCCAGTACAAACAATGCAAGCAGCAAAAACAGAACAATCCCGCGCAGAAGCAGACCAAGGGAAAAACCGACTGCCCAAAATCTGCATACAAGTGCGGGTACCACTACAAACGAGCCCCAGAGCAGATTCATGAAATACAGAGAGATCATACGCGCGCACAAAACGATTGTGGGCGGAATCGGCATGGCAAGCAAAAGTGCGTTGTCCTTTGCCTCAAAAAGCATGCTTTTGGCAAGGAATACTGTTCCGAGCAGCATGAACATCGAGCACATCAGAAAAGCCATCGTCATATACAGCCAGTCAAATCCCATTGCATGAAACGGCTCGGCAAACATACCAAAAACAGAGCCGAACATGACCATAAACGACAGACCGACAAACACCCACAGAATCGCCATGCCGACCGTACCGGCACTGCCGCTGCCTCGCTTTTTCTTTTTTGCGGTTGATGTCTGACGGGTCATCCGCATACCGAGTGCGGTCATCTGTACGCGCAAAAGCGCGGGCAAAAGCGCGTGCAGATACGTCAAAGATTGCTTCATGTTGTCACCCACTCTCATTCAGCATCGGAGGGTTCCGTCTGTGACAGTTCAAGGAACACTTCCTCAAGCGAGCCGTCTCCGAGGACGCTCTCCATCGCGCCCGCTGCAATCAGCTTGCCGCCGCGGATGATGGCGACTTTGTCACACAGCTTTTCCGCGACCTCGAGCACATGGGTGGAAAAGAAAATCGCGCCGCCCGCATCGCAATGCTCGCGCATGATCGTTTTGAGATGGTGTGCGGCGATCGGGTCAAGCCCGACAAACGGTTCATCCATCAGAATCAGCTTCGGCTGATGAATGAGTGCAGCAATGATCGCCAGCTTCTGCTTCATACCGTGGGAATAGGCGGAAATCGGCTGTGCAAGATCGTCACGGATGGCAAACAGGCTTGCATAGCGTTCAATACGTTCCGCACGGTCAGCGGCAGACACACCGTAGATATCGGCAACAAAGTTCAGATATTTGATACCCGGAAGAAATTCGTACAGATCGGGATTGTCGGGAATGTATGCAAGTACGCGCTTACAGTCCAGCGGCTGTTCTTTAATGCTTTTGCCGTCGATGCGGATCTCTCCGTCCGCAAAGTCCAGAAGTCCGCATGCAGCCTTCAGCGTGGTCGTCTTTCCGGCACCGTTGTGACCGATGAAGCCGTAGATTTCCCCGGGCGCGATGTGTAAAGACAAATCGCTGACCGCGGCAAAGTCCCCGTAATATTTCGAAAAATGTTCAATTTGAAGCATGTAATGTGTTCCCCTCTCTGGATATTGATATCTTTTTGATATCACTCCGATTATACCATGAAAACAAGAATCTGTCAATGGTTTGTAGCATAAATTTACAAACAAACCGCATCGCCGTACACAAAGACGGTTCGATGCGGTTTATGATCGTATTTCAATGCAGTGAAAGCTGCTTCCAGTCCGACGGAAATCCCATGGCAGCATAGAGTTTCTCCCGTCCGACGGTGCTGCAACGCAGATCAAAATGCGCGATAATGCGCTCCATCGCTTCACAGCAGCGCGTAAAATCCTCCTCCGTCAGAAGATAACGGAAGACGACCAGCAGCGCAAACAGATCACTGCCGTTATAGGCATCGCGCTGATTCACACCCGGGTGTGAAGTCGTTCTGACCGCCGGCATCAGCGGGATCGTATCCTGTCCGTGATAGGCATACAGACAGTCATTGTGCGCACAGACATTGCGGAAATCCTGCATCAGATCGAGCATACGGCACAACGTTTTTTCCCGCAGATCGGGAAAGTGTGCGGCGACCTCCTCACGGATCTCGGGTTTACAGCAGCGCAGAAAACGAATCAGCGTTCCGATTGACAGCGTCTTAAACAGCACCCACAACGGCACATTGCCGTACCTTTTTCTGTGGTGGCAGACATAGACCGCCTTATCCGCACGGTTTGCGGCGTAATCCAGTTCCCCGATCAGACGGTTGATTTCATCGGCGGCAGGTCCTTCTGTATCGTAATTCTCACGGGTGAGATATGCGGACTGTTCATGACCGAACCGCTCACAGAAGGCATAGGACAGCAGCGACCGCATATGGATCTCCACACGGAGCATATATTTCAAAAACAGCTGGCGCAGATTTTCATCACACTTATACAGGGCATACAGCTCCTCAAACGTCGTTCCCGGCAGATAATTGCCGTGTCCGTCACGCTTGAAGATTGCCTTATAACCGTTGACAAGCTCATAAAAGCCGATCTGCTCCAGAATATCACGTGCGGCATTCTCATCGGATACAATCATACCCTGCCGTTTCAGCAGGGTAATCTGATTGTCATATGTGAGAAAGCGTTTTTCTCGGTTTGTCATGCTTCTTACTTGAACAGCGGATATTTTTCGCAGAGCTTTGCGACTTCCGCACGGACATAATCACCGTTTGCTTCGATATCCTTTGCGGTCAGTGCCATCAGGTGTGCGACATGACGCATATCGTCTTCCTTCAGACCGCGGGTGGTGACAGCAGGAGCACCGACACGGATGCCGCTCGTCAGAGAGGGCTTCTGCGGGTCGTTGGGAATGGCGTTCTTATTGACGGTGATATGAACCTGGTCAAGGCGGGTTTCCATTTCCTTGCCGGTGATGTTCATCGGACGGAGGTCAATGAGCGCCAGATGGTTATCGGTACCGCCGGAAACAAGGTCAAAGCCTTCTTCCTTGAGTGCTGCGGCAAACGCCTTGGAATTCAGCACAACCTGATGCTGATATTCCTTGAATTCGGGCTTGAGTGCTTCGCCGAAGCAGACAGCCTTTGCCGCGATGATGTGCAGGAGAGGACCGCCCTGGATACCCGGGAAGATCGCCTTGTCGAGCTTCTTTGCGACTTCTTCATTATTGGAAAGGATCAGACCGCCTCTCGGACCGCGCAGAGTCTTGTGGGTCGTCGTGGTGACAACGTCAGCATACGGAACGGGGGAGGGATGCTCGCCTGCCGCAACGAGACCTGCGATATGCGCGATATCGACCATGAGGTATGCGCCGACCTTATCAGCAATTTCACGCAGACGCGGGAAGTCGATGGTACGCGGATATGCGGATGCACCCGCAACAATCATCTTCGGCTGATGCTCGAGCGCCAGCGCTTCCAGAGCGTCATAGTCGATGAAGCCTTCTTCATTCAGACCGTAGGGAACAAAGTTGTAATACTTACCGGACAGATTAACAGGGCTGCCGTGCGTCAGATGACCGCCGCATGCAAGGCTCATACCGAGAACGGTATCACCGGGCTGCAGAAGTGCGACATACGCGGCAGTATTTGCCTGAGAACCGGAATGCGGCTGCACGTTGGCATACTGTGCACCGAACAGCTTCTTTGCGCGTTCGATGGCGATGGTTTCGACAACGTCAACCTTTTCGCATCCGCCGTAATAGCGCTTGCCGGGATAACCTTCGGCATACTTGTTGGTCAGAATTGTACCTGCCGCCAGCAGAACTGCTTCGGATACGACGTTTTCGCTGGCAATCAGCTCCAGACCGTCGCGCTGACGGTTGTATTCTGCCTCAACAGCAGCACCGATTTCGGGATCAAAAAGAGAGAGCTCATGGATTTTATCAAGAATCATGGTGTTATCCTCCGTAATTGATACATGATTGTTTGCATATAGATTGAATTTTTTGCTTTATTCTTAATAATTATACCATAATTTTCCGAACAATGCAATAGATTTTCTGTATTTTATTCATTTTCCGAATCGAATATTGCCCTATGACGGGAAATCACGGTATCAAGGGCAGAATTGATGGGGAGATACTTGCATTTTTTGGAGGGATATGCTATAATTAAAACAGCAATGGTATTGGATATCCATAGATGAAAACAGAAACGGAGGGGATACTGCATGAATTATGTTGATTTCTTCGGGCACAAGGTGTCAAAACTGATTGTGGGTGATAACCCCTTTAACGGACACTCTTATATCACCGAATACATTTCCAGACAGGAAATGATAGACTATCATACAGAGGATAAGATTTTAGAAGCAATGCACAAAATGGAAGAATTGGGTGTAAATACCATGCTTCCGCTTGCGGATCCTTACATCATCCGAATTCTTCAGCACTACCGTTCCAATGGCGGCAAGATGAATTTTATCTTCCAGACTTATTCGCCTATGATGCTGAGTCTGGAATCCGCATCCGTCAGTATGAATATGATGTTGAGCGTAGAACCGATCGGCATTTATCTTTCAGGTACATACACAGACCTTTGCCATGAGACCAATACCATGCCAAAGCTGTATGAAATGTTAGCGCATCTTCGCTCATTTGACATCAAGCTGGGACTCGGCACACATTATCCGGAAATTGTAGAACGCAGCGAAAGAGAACACTGGGACATTGATTTCTATATGGCATGTATGTACAATCTGAGACGCGGAAGAGAAGGCGAACAGAGCGGATTCATCACAGGCAAGAACAAGAGTCTTATCAGACAAATCATTCCTTCTGACAGAGAAGTGATGCTGGAAACGCTCAGGAAGGTTGAAAAGCCCATTATTGCGTTCAAGATTTTTGCCGGCGGTCAGATGCTCGTGGAACGAGAAGAAGAAGACAGACGTGCAAGAATCAAGGATGCATACAATACCATTTTCACTACATTGAAGCCAAATGACTTTGCTGTTGCAGGTGTTTTCCAGAAATACCACGACCAGATCAGAGAAAATGTAGAAGTTCTCAATGCGTGGTACGATGAAAAGAGAGGAAATTGACATGAAAACAATCGGTTATGAAGTATCCATGCTCGCTCCGGGCGAGAACAATCCGCGAAACGGTGAAGGTACGTTTCTGCGCTTGAAGGATGGCGGTATTCTGTATGCATATTCCCGCTATCTCGGTGCAAGCTGGGATGACCATGCGGATGCAGACATTGCAGGTATCGTTTCCTATGATGAGGGTGAGACATGGTCCGAGCCGCGCATTCTGCAGGCACACGATGCGCTCTCCTCCAACTTTATGTGTCCGTCCCTGCTCCGTATGGCAAACGGGGATGTAGGTCTTGTCTATCTGCGCAAGTATCGCGATGATCTCAACGACGTGGAAAACGGGTTCTTCCCGGCACCCATTCTCGATACCGTGCTGTTTGTCCGCTCCGCCGATGAAGGTCTGACATGGTCGGAGCCGATCAAGGTCACAACGGCAAGAGAGTATATTGTCATCGAAAATGACCGTGTGGTCCGTCTGCAGAATGGCCGCATCATTCTGCCTGCCAACCAGCATTCCTATGTAGAAGACGGAAAGCTCGTCGTCCGCGGTCAGGCAAAGATGTTCTTCATTGCGTCTGACGATGATGGTGCCGGATGGAAGATCATTTCCAAGGAATATGAGCTGCCGCATCCCGAAAACAGCGGAACGGGCTTGCAGGAAACGTGTGTTTATCAGCACGATGACGGAGATATCCTTTCTCTGTCCCGCACCGACCGCCTGTGTCAGTATGAATCCCACTCGTCCGACAACTGCGAAACATGGGGCGAGATCTATCCGAATCCCTATTTTTCCGCACCGGCTTCTCCGCTGACAATGAAACGCGCCTGCGGATATACGATTGCTGTCTGGAATCCGATCCCCAATTATGCCGGACGTGATCAGACAGGAACGTGGGGACGTACACCGCTCGCGCTTGCTGTCTCCGAAAACGACGGAAAATCCTTTGCAAGAATGTATCTTCTCGAGGATGACCCCAAGAACGGCTACTGCTATCCCACGATCTTTGACGGCGGCGATTATCTGCTCGTCGGTTATTATCACTCCAATGGTTCAGGCGTACCGCTCAATTCCAATAAGATTGTCAAAGTGCTCAAATCGGAACTTGCAGATTGATTCACACCTGATACTACCAAAGGAGGTTTGAAATCATGGAGTGTCCGTATTGCAAAAAAGACATGAAACAGGGATACCTGCACAACGGAAGACAGCCTGTGCAATGGATTCCCGAAGATGGCAGCCCGTCTGCATTGGCATTCAAAGCAGCCAAGGGCAGTGTCAGTCTGCGGCAAAAGCCGACCTCCGGCATTGGCGGATACCGCGCGGAGGCGTATTACTGCGTCGATTGCCGTGTGGTGATGGCGAAAACCGCAATGTAAAATACCGCTGTATCATTGGATTCCGGCGTGCTTGAAAAATGCATTCGGAGTATTCGGCAGAAGAAAAAGAGAGAGCCATAGTACAATACTATGAACTCTCTCTTTTCATTTTCAGTGTTATTCTTTGCTTACGCAAAGAGTGATATGATTGCAGATGCAATCGTGGTATGGAAGCCTTGCGGCTTCCGTGGTATTCTATTCGCTTCGGAACTTGCGAAGCAAATACCACTCGGCACAAGCCGAATATCACTGCATCGCAATATCACTCGCCGCAGGCGAATAGAACTTTTATCAGTTGCCGAGGTCTTCGATGAACAGCTCACGGGGAGCGTTCGGATCTTCCTTGGGCTTGGGATTATCGCGTTCTGTGATAAACTTCGTTGCAACCTGCGGGAACATTGCGATGGAGAGAACGTCTTCCTCAGACTTTGCGAAGTCCTTGTTCTCTTCTCTGTACTTGTCCATTTCGGGTGCAATGAGGTCAGCGGGACGGCAGGTGATGATTTCAGCATCGCCGAGGGCCTTGCGGCGGACTTCTTCGTTGACAACGCCTGCAACCTGACCGTATTCACCGCGGAGCAGACCCTTGGATTCCTTGGGAACCATCTTATAGCGTTCGCCGCCGAGGACGTTCATGACTGCCTGCGTACCGACGATCTGGGAGGTCGGGGTAACCAGAGGCGGATAACCGAAGTCTTCACGGACGCGCGGAATTTCTGCGAGCACGTCGTAGAGCTTGTCTTCTGCCTTTGCCTGCTTGAGCTGGCTGATCATGTTGGAGAGCATACCGCCGGGAACCTGATAAAGCAGGGTGTTGGGGTCGACATTGAGGACCTTGGGGTCGAGGTCGCCCTGTGCCTTGAGCTTGTTTGCAACGCCGCGGAAGTGCTTTGCAATGTCAGAGAGTTTGAGCAGATCAAGACCGGTGTCGTATTCGGTGCCCTGCAGGGTCGCAACCATAGCCTCGGTGGAGGGCTGGGAGGTACCGTTTGCGAGCGGGGACAGTGCGGTATCGATGATGTCAACGCCAGCCTGTACTGCCATGAGATAGGTCATGTCGCCGGTACCGGTGGTGTTGTGGGTGTGCAGGTGGATCGGAACACGGATCTTTTCCTTCATTGCCTTGACGAGGGAATATGCGTCGTAGGGCAGGAGCAGGTTTGCCATGTCCTTGATACAGATGGTGTCAGCGCCTTCTTCTTCGAGTCTGCCTGCCAGTTCAACGAAGTATGCTTCGTTGTGAACAGGAGAAACGGTGTAGGAGATGGCAGCTTCAACATGGGCGCCGTACTTCTTTGCAGCAGTCATGGCAGCCTTCATGTTGCGGATATCGTTCAGCGCGTCGAAGATACGGATGACATTGATACCGTTCTTGACAGCAGCCTTGACAAATGCATCGACAACGTCGTCAGCGTAGTGCTTGTAGCCAAGCAGGTTCTGACCGCGGAGAAGCATCTGAAGGGGCGTGTTGGGCATGTTCTTCTTGAGAACACGGAGACGTTCCCACGGATCTTCCGACAGGAAACGCATGCAGGAGTCGAACGTAGCGCCGCCCCAGCATTCCAGAGACCAGTAACCGACCTGGTCGAGGTCATGCAGAGCAGGGAGCATATCCTCCAGTCTCATACGCGTAGCAGCCTGGGACTGGTGCGCGTCGCGGAGGATCGTATCTGTGATAAAAAGCTTGTTAGCCATTTATGATATGTTCCTTTCTTGCGAATTAAAGGGGAAACTATACGATTGGGTTTCTGTTGTAGGGGCGAACGCAACAAAATGTCGCCGCGAATCGCCCGTTAATCACAACATACAACACTGAAAGGATTAACCAAACAGTGCAATGAGAACGCCTGCAGCAATTGCGGAACCGATAACGCCTGCGACGTTCGGACCCATTGCGTGCATGAGAAGGAAGTTGGAGGGATCTTCCTGCTGACCGACCTTCTGGGAAACACGTGCTGCCATCGGAACGGCGGAAACACCTGCGGAACCGATGAGCGGGTTGATCTTGTTCTTGGGCGTGAAGACGTTCATCAGCTTTGCGAGCAGAACGCCGCCGGCAGTACCGAGACCGAATGCAACGACACCCATAACAACGATCTTGAGGGTTTCGAGGTTCAGGAACGCACCTGCGGTGGTAGTAGCACCGACAGAAATACCGAGGAAGATGGTGACGATGTTCATCAGTTCGTTCTGTGCGGTCTTGCAGAGACGTTCGCAGACGCCGCATTCCTTCCACAGGTTACCCAGCATCAGACAGCCGATCAGCGGCGCTGCAGAGGGAACGAGCAGGGAAACGAAGATGGTAACAACGATCGGGAACAGGATCTTTTCGGTCTTGGAAACGGTGCGGAGGGTCGTCATCTTGATCATGCGCTCTTCCTTGGTGGTGAGGAGCTTCATGATCGGAGGCTGGATGACGGGAACGAGTGCCATGTAGGAGTAAGCAGCAACGGCGATCGGACCGAGCAGATTCGGATACAGCATGGAAGTGGTGTAAATAGCAGTAGGACCGTCAGCACCACCGATGATACCGATGGAAGCAGCAGCCTCCTGCGGGAATCCGAGCAGAACGGAACCGATGAAGGTAACGAAGATACCGACCTGAGCGGCAGCACCGAGAAGCAGGGACTTGGGGTTTGCAATCAGCGGAGCAAAGTCTGTCATTGCACCGATACCGATGAAGATCAGACACGGATAGATACAGGTCTTGACACCGATATACAGGTAGTCAAGCAGACCGCCGTCGGCAAGGATCTTGCCGTAGCTGTGATAGTCTGCATGACCTTCGGTCATAAAGTTGTTCCACAGGTCAGCATGATACATTTCTGCGCCGGGCAGGTTGGTAAGAAGCATACCGAATGCGATACCGAGCAGCAGAAGCGGTTCAAACTGCTTGACGATCGCGAGATACATCAGAAGCAGCGAGATCAGAATCATAACCAGGTTGCCCCAGTTGTCGCCGAAGTTGGCAAACATCTGGTAAAAACCGGTCTGTTGAACAAAGTTAAGAAAAGCGTCCATGGAGGGGACCTCCTATAAATTTTGATTTATTAGTTGAGAGTGCAGAGAACAGCGCCGGATTCAACGGTAGCGCCGGAGTTGACGTTGACAGATGCAACAGTACCGTCAGCGGGAGCGCAGATTTCGTTTTCCATCTTCATAGCTTCTAGGATCATG
>JAFYTT010000322.1 GCA_017558715.1 Clostridia bacterium
GGTAAGCTGCAGGTCGAGCTGGCACAGCTCAAATATACGATTCCGCGTCTGTCCGGTCACGGCACGGAAATGTCGCGTCTGGGCGGTGGTATCGGTACGCGCGGTCCCGGTGAATCAAAACTGGAGTCCGACCGCCGTCACATCAAGCGCCGTATTGCCGCACTGGAAGAAGATATCCGCAATCTGGAGGCGGCGCGTGCGACCCAGCGCAAACAGCGCGAAAAATCGGGTCTGCCGAAGGTTGCCGTTGCGGGATATACCAATGCAGGAAAATCCACACTGCTCAATGCATTAACCGGTGCCGGTATTTTGGCGGAAGACAAGCTGTTTGCGACCCTTGATCCGACGACGAGAAAGTTTGAACTGCCGGACGGCACGGAAATTCTTCTGACGGACACCGTCGGTTTTATCCGCAACCTCCCGCACCATCTGATCAGCGCATTCCGTTCGACACTCGAGGAGGTGCTGTACGCCGATGTGATTCTCGTTGTGCTGGACTTCTCCGACCCCGAATGTGATGCACAGCTGGCAGTGACCAAGCAGCTGATCACCGAGCTTGGTGCCGGCGACAAGCCGATTCTGTATGCACTCAATAAGTGCGATGTCCGTGCAGAGGGTGCGATCAAGCCCGCAGATGCCGATTCCGCACATACGGTAGAAATCTCCGCTCTGACGGGTACGGGTCTTGAAACACTGGTGGATGCGATCGGTGAGATTATCCGCGAGGGCAAGCGCGATCTCTGGTATCATTTTGATCATACGCAGGGCGCGCAGTCGTCCCAGCTCTACAAGTACGCCGCTGTTCTGCGGTGTGAATATCTCGATGACGGCATTTATATGCTTGCGACCTCCGATAAGAAGGCACAGGGCATGTTTGCGGACCATCTGTGTGAAAAGCCGGAGGGCATTGACGACTGATGGCAAGCGAGGAGCTGTATATCACACTGGAGAGGGAAGCATCCGCTTCTTTCATCGAAAAGAAATCAGAGTTCATCGGCTATGCCTGCCCGTGCAAGACCGAGCAGGAAGCGCTCGATTTCATCGCAAAGATCCGCAAAAAGCACGCCGATGCCAAGCATAATGTGTATGCGTACCAGATCAAGGAAAACAACATTGCGCGCTTTACCGACGACGGAGAGCCGCAGGGAACTGCCGGAATGCCTGTGCTTGACATCATCAAGAAAACCGGTTTTACCGATGCCTGTATTGTCGTCACTCGCTATTTCGGCGGGATTCTGCTTGGTACGGGCGGGCTTGTCCGTGCGTATTCCCATGCTGCCAAGCTGGCGGCGGAAGCGGCACACGTCATCACCTATGAGCGCTTCATCACCTGTGAACTCATTTGTGACTATACCGACTATGATAAGATCCGTGCGTCCTATCAAGGGGTCGGTCTGATGGTAGACGGTGTCGACTTTGCGGCGGACGTAACACAGCGTCTGGCTGTCCGTGCGCCGGAATACGACGGTTTCTGCACTGCGCTGACGGAGCTGACAAACGGCACGGTTCTGATCGAAACGACAGGCGATCGGTTTGACTTTCTGTCAGATGCACCATAATCTGTATCAAAACGGCATATGCTGACCCCAACGTCGGCATATGCTGTCGTTTCTTTTCCTGCGGCAGGGTAATTTTATCGGGGATAGGAGACGATTTTTTTCGAAAATTGCGGAAAAGAAAAAGGGTATTGAGAAGCAGGTGCGTAATTTAGATGTAGACTTGCGAAAATAATCGCAGGGAATGTACCGATCACGGTTCATGAACCTATGAAAACAGGAAAGGAGGCATCTCATGGCATTGCCGGAAGGCTTTCTGGAAGATCTGAAATTCCGCAATCCCATTGAGGATGTCATTTCTTCCTATGTCTCTTTGAAACGGGCAGGCTCGAATCTTGTCGGGCTGTGTCCGTTCCATAATGAAAAATCCCCGTCCTTTACGGTATTTCCCGCAACGCGCGGGTTTTACTGCTTTGGGTGCGGCGCGGGCGGCGATGCGATCACCTTTGTTATGAAGGCAGAGAATCTCGATTATATCGGCGCCGTGGAGCATCTGTGCAAGCGCGCGGGCATTGAGATGCCGCAGGACGATTATGCGAAACGCCGCGGTGAGGACGACGTGAAAAAAGCGCGTGTCTTTGCCGCCAACCGCGATGCCGCACGGTTTTATCACGACATGCTGTCAAAACCGGAAGGGCAGGCGGGACTTGCGTATCTGCGTTCCCGCGGACTTTCGGATGCGGTGATCCGCCGGTTCGGACTGGGCTTTGCGCCCGATGAGTTCACCCTGCGCAAAAATCTGTTTCTTGACCACATGATGGGACTCGGCTATACGGAAAAAGAGCTTCTGGCATCGTTTTTGTGCGCGAAATCACAGAAAAACGGTCGGCTGTATCCGATCTTCCGCAACCGCGTGATGTTTCCTGTCATCGATATCACAGGTGAGGTTGTCGCGTTCGGCGGACGTGTCATGGATGCCTCCAAGCCCAAATACTTAAACTCCTCCGATACTCCGGGTTTCAAAAAGAGCAGAACGCTGTTTGCGCTCAACTACGCCAAGCATGCCTGTGCCGAGCGGCTGGTTCTCTGTGAAGGTTATATGGATGTCATTGCCGTTCATGCCGCCGGAATGCCGAATGCCGTGGCAACGCTCGGAACGGCGATCACAGCCGAACAGGCACGCATCATGGCGCGGTACACAAAGGAAGTCGTCATCGCGTACGATATGGACGATGCGGGACGGCGTGCGGCGGAAAAAGCGATTCATCTGCTCGACGGTGTCGGCGTCAGAACGAAAATCCTGAAGCTGAACGGCGCCAAGGACCCCGATGAATTTATCAGGAAATACGGCGCGGATGCGTTCCGTCTGCGGCTTGATGACAGCGAAAACCAGTTTGACTACCGTTGTTCGACTGTGATCGCATCGCACGATCTGGATGACTTCAACGACCGTATGGCGTGTATCTCCGAGCTGACAGCACTGCTTGCAACACTGCATACCGATGTCGAACGTGATGTGTATATCGGCAGAATCTCCGAAAAACTCGGCATTGCCAGAGAGAGTCTGAAAAACGATGTTCTGCGTGCCAGAAAACGGCAGGAGCGGACACGCGAAAAAGAGGAAACACGCCGTCAGATTCAGCAGTCCGCAGGCTACGGCGACCGCATCAATCCCGACCGCTCCAAGTACCGTCGGGCGGCATCGGCAGAAGAATCGGTACTCGGTATTCTGCTTTTGTATCCCGAGCTGCTGGCAGAAGTCGTATCAGGTGATATCGCACTTTGTGAGGACGATTTTCTCACCGTGTTCAACCGCCGCGTATTTGCATTTCTTGTGCGGTGCAGGGAAGAACACGGACGTTTTGATCTCGGTTATCTCGGTGAAGTATTCAACGATGAGGAGATCGGACGCATCACCGGAATGCAGGTTGCGCGCACAAAGCTGACGCAGAACGATCTGTCGGTGATTCGTGACAATATCGCTGTTCTCCGCGAGGAGGGCGCGAAGGAAAAGCAAAAGGGTGGGGAGCTCTCCACCGATGATCTGATGAATATCATCAAGAGCCGTAAAGGCAATTGATTATATATTTTTATGAAAACAAACGGTGTCCGGCTGCTTCTTCGGATGACCGTATCACAGAAAGGAAACACACATGAGTACACAGGAAATCAAACAGACCCCGGAGCAGGAAAATCAGCCCAGAGAAAAGGGTTATGAGATCAAGGAGCTCATCAAGCGAGGCAAAGCGAAGGGTACACTCTCGCAGAGCGAAATCATGGAAGCACTTGAGGATGTCGATTATGATATCGAGCAAATCGAGAAGCTGTATGAAACGCTCGAAAACATGGGCATTGAGATCACCGGTTATATGGATTCGCCCGACTTCGATCTGGAAAACGAGGTCGCACAGCTCGAATCTGCCGAAGAAATGGAAAAGATGCTCATCCAGGAAGGTCTTGCCATCGATGACCCCGTGCGTATGTATCTGAAGGAAATCGGCAAGGTGCAGCTCCTTGACAGCGATGCCGAGCTGAAGCTGGCAGAGGTCATGTATGACGGTAAACGTGCCAAGGACGAAATCCACCGTGCCGAAAAGGACGGTCGTGTGATCGAAGAAGAAGCGCTCAAGGCACTGAAGAAACGTCAGAAGGACGGTATCAATGCGGAAAAGCAGCTGGTCGAATCCAACCTGCGTCTCGTTGTTTCTATCGCAAAGCGTTATGTCGGTAAGGGCATGTTCTTCCTTGACCTGATTCAGGAAGGCAATCTCGGTCTGATGAAGGCGGTCGATAAGTTCGATTACAAGAAGGGCTACAAGTTCTCCACATACGCGACATGGTGGATCCGTCAGGCGATCACCCGTGCGATTGCCGATCAGGCAAGAACGATCCGTATTCCCGTACACATGGTGGAAACGATTCATAAGGTTTCCCGCGTCTCCAGACAGCTTCTTCAGGAGCTCGGTCATGAAGCATCTGCCGAGGAAATTGCAGCGGAAATGGATATGAGTCCCGATAAGGTCCGTGAAATCATGAAGATCGCGCAGGATCCCGTTTCTCTGGAAACACCGATCGGTGAAGAGGAAGACAGCCATCTCGGCGACTTCATCGAAGACGATACATCTCCCGCACCGGCAGAAGCGGCTTCTTATACACTTCTGCGCGAGCAGCTGTGTGAAGTGCTTGCAACGCTGACACCCAGAGAAGAGGAAGTGCTCAAGCTCCGTTTCGGTCTCAAGGACGGTCGTACCCGTACCCTGGAGGAAGTCGGTAAGGTCTTCAACATCACCCGTGAACGTATCCGTCAGATTGAAGCAAAGGCACTGCGCAAGCTCCGCCATCCCAGCCGTTCCAAGAGACTGAAGGATTATCTCGATTGATGTGCGGTCGGAATTACGGAATTTACGTAAATCCACATATCGTCACTATGCACCAAAAGAATGACGAAATTTTGTATAAAAGGCACAAATGATTCGTGATATTGCCAAAATCAGGCGGCGATATTTTGTGCGTTATGCTTATAAATTGGTCGGGATTTGTGTCAAAAAAGCGTAAAAACAGGCTTTTTTTCACGTTGGTTTTTGAAAATAAACGAAAACAGGTCTTGACATCGGCGCGATTTTGGTGTAAAATATATCATAACCTTAATACGCTCATTTTAAGAGGAGGAACTTTCGCAATGAAGAAAAAGTTAATTAGCCTCGCTTTGCTTGCAGGCTTGATTCTGTCTTCGTTTACCGCATGCGGCGCTTCCGAAGAAGAAGATACTACCGCTGAAGCGGAAACCAGAACGACAACCATTACCCTGACAGCAATTACGGGCGATTCTACCACCCCTGATGCAATCGAAGACGTTCAGAAAGCACTGAACAAGCTGACTAAGTCCGAATACAAGACCCAGGTTATTCTCCAGCTCAAGACCGAAGATGATTACGTAGAATTCATCGACAGCCAGGTCGAAAAGCTCGAAGCTGAAATTGCCGCTGCAGAAGAAGCAGAAGCAAAGGCTAAGGAAGAAAAGAAGAAGAAGAAGGAAGCGGAAAAGGCTGCCAACGCGGCAAAGAAGAACCGCTCCAAGTGGACCACCACCACAAAGGCCGAAACCGAAGATACCACCGCTGATACTCAGGCAATGACGCTTGACGAATACGGCCGTGAAGTTGCAAAGTATCCGGAACTCGAAGGCACCAGCCTTGATATCGTGTTCGTTACCGGTCTTGATATGCTTCAGGACTTCGTCGAAAAGGAATATCTGCAGGCTCTGGACGACGAGCTGAACAACAACTCCAAGCTTCTCCGCAAGTACATCTACCCGACGTTCCTGTCCGCAGGTAAGGTTGACGGTTCCACTTATGCCGTTGTCAATAACAGACTGCTCGGCGAATATACCTACCTCAAGATTGATAAGGAACTCGCTGATAAGTATAAGCTGTTCCCGGACGAAGTCGAGACGCTGCTTGACTGTGAAGCGTTCCTTGACAATGTCAAGGCAAACGAAAAGGATGTCGTTCCGCTGAACCAGTACATCGACCTCAACTACGTACAGTATGTCACAGGCGAACGTACCGTTATCGGTAACGTTATCAAGCCGTCCTTTACCACTGCAAACAAGGCAATGCCGAAGAACCTGTTTGCTGTCGGCGACTGGGTTGACCACAATGTCCTGATGGATAAGCTGCAGGATGGCGGCTACATCGGCACCGGCGACCGTTATGCTGTCGAAGTTGTCAAGGGCTACATCACCACTCCCGAAGAACAGAACTGGGAAGAAAACTACTACGTTATTGAATACGAAAAGCCCATTTCCAAGGACGAAACCGTATTCAC
>JAFYTT010000323.1 GCA_017558715.1 Clostridia bacterium
ATCTCCATGGACATCTGCGAAAAGACCGCGTATCTGCACGAGGTCTGCGGCATGACCGCGCAGGCAAACTTCTGCCGTGAGGTTGCAAATAAGTTCCGTGCCGCTGTCCGTGAGCATCTGATTGACTGGTCGAATATGACCGCTGTCGGTACCGGCACGCCCACGCCCGGATGCGAAACCTCGCAGGCAATGGCGATCTTCTACAATATCTTCACAGAAGAGGAAAAGCCCGCCGCATACAAGGTGCTTCTTGACAAGATTCACGAGCAGAACGATCATCTCGATACCGGTGTTCTCGGCGCGCGCGTCATCTTCCACGTGCTGACCGCGTTCGGCGACTCCGATCTGGCATATAAGATCATCACCGATCCGACCTATCCGTCCTACGGCTCGTTCGTTGTCCGCGGCGAAACGGCACTGCCCGAGGACTTCTCCCGCGAGGATCAGGGCGTCAACTCCCGCAACCACCACTTCTTCGGCGACATCAGCGCATGGTTCATCAAGGCAATCTGCGGCATCAACTATAACCCCGATGCAGACGACCTCACCCGCGCCGATATCACCCCGCACTTTGTCACCGACCTTTCCCATGCCGAAGCCTGCCACGAATGCCCGATGGGTAAGATCGCGGTCAAATGGGAGCGCACCGATGACAATACGGTCAAGCTCGATGTCACCTATCCCGAGGGTCTGCACGGCAAGCTCATCTTTGACGGCTGGACATGTGTCTGCGGTAAGAAGGAGACCGATGCCAAGAGCGGTACGTTTGTATTGAAGCGGGCGTAATTCGCATCTCAATACGTGTAGGGACAGGCGTCCTCGACTGTCCCTATAGGCGTCCTCGACTGTCCCTATAGGCGTCCTCGACTGTCCCTGTGCGCACCAAGCGGTACTGAAATTACGGAGGAATACGGATATGAAACCAAGAACGGTCATTTCTGTCATCTGCGTCATCATACTGCTCCCCCTTCTGATTGTCTTCTCTGTCCCACTGACGGACTGTCTGCTGCGATTCGTTTTTGAAGAACTGCAGCACGTTCTTGTCGGTGTTATCCTTGCCGTTATGCTTGGTATCACACAATTGATGCTCTGTTTCTTTTCAAAACGCTTACCGATATGCTTGATTCCGGTATATTTCATTTTGCTCGGGTATTTGTTTTGTCTCATCCTGTTCTTTGGAATGGAAGGACTTGGCGAATACATTGCCGCGATGATCTATGGAATCATGTTTTCCATCGCATTGAGTGGTGTAGTCCTTGCTTGGCTGATTTACGGGTTATTCCGGCTGTTCATTCACTTAAAGAAACGATCCATCATCGAATAGAAGCCGACGCTTCCCATTCTGTAGGGACAGGCGTCGGGGATGTATCCCCGACTGTCCCCTGTACGCACCACCGATACAGGGACAGTCGGGACGCCTGTCCCTACAATATCGTTGATCCGCCATCGCCTCTCTCAACCAACCGCAAACACCACCCACCAGATAAAACACGGTACTGCCGCCGCCATCCTGCGGTTACAGTACCGTGTTTTTCCATTATTTCTGATGCAGAATCTGTTTGCGTTCCATCTTCCGTTTCCGCGCACCAAGATAATACCCAAGACACATCGCAGGCACATACAGCGCACAGACGATCAACCATGCCGCAAAAGAGATGCCCGGATATTCCGTTTTGACAAGAACGGTTGCGTTATACGCAGGATCACGCAGTAACAGCGTCGCACAGTACGCCATCGACACAAGCGATGCGGGATGATTGTACCCGACAAACACCGTGCCGAAGAAGTACACTACCCATGCAGTCACCATCTGCAGAACAGCAGACAATGGCAGGAGCTTTTGATCTTTTGCACCTTCGTCGGACGCAACCCGCGAAAAACGCCAGACAAGCACCGCACAAACAGCGGCAATATCAATGATGATATACCACAAATTTCTTGCAAGATCCTCATAAACGTTCATACGAATGATGTTGATACAGATCAAATCGACGAGAAACCCGATGTAGACGGCGCCGATCAGATTCAGAATACAGATTCCGGTTTTGCGCAAAAAGTCTGACATCTTAATTTCTCCTCTCTTATTTTTTTGGCTTATTCCTCAATCGCTGCCTTCTTTGCGAGAATTTCGTGAACAACCTCCGGCGGGAACTTCGGGGTACGGTCATAGAAGTACAGACCGTTCTGTTCCTGCTCGATGTCGGTCAGCTGGGTATAGCAGTACGCCGTGATGCACGGATTGTCAAGCAGCGCGTCGGTCAGACCCTTGAGACGGGTGAGGAATTCTTCCTCGGTCTTCGGTGCGTTGCCGTAGCTCCATGCCTTGTCGCCGACGGACCAGCCGATGCCGCCGTATTCGGAGACGAAGGAAACGTCCTTGGTGCCGTGGATACGGATGTACTGGTTTTCCTGCTTGGGCGGCAGACCTTCCTTGAGCGGCTCATAATTGTCGCGCAGATGGTCGGGATCCTGATCGTAGTTGTGCTCGTCCACGACTTCGGTCTTGACGTGTGCCCAGCCGGAGCAGTCGATGAACATACGGGTGGGGTCAAATGCCTTGGTCATATCGTAGAGCATCGTGACAAAACGCTTGTCCTGATCGCGCTGGGTTTCGTTGAGCGGACACCAGCCGACGATGGACGGATGGTTGTAGTCACGCTGGAGAATTTCCAGCCATTCGGGGAGGAAGCCTGCCCAGCACGTGGGTTTCGACAGGTCAAGACCCCAGTTGCCGTGTTCACCCCAGACAATGTAGCCGAGGCGGTCACAGTGATAGAGGAAGCGCGGCTCAAAGACCTTCTGATGCAGTCTCGCACCGTTGAAGCCCATTGCCATCGAGCGTTCTACGTCCGCCAGCAGTTCTTCATCGGTCGGAGCCGTCCAGATGCCGTCGGGATAGAAGCCCTGGTCAAGAACGAGACGCTGGTAAACTGCCTTGCCGTTGAGGATCATGGCACGTCCGTTATAATAGATGTCGCGCAGACCGAAATAAGAAGCAACAGCATCTTCGCCGAGTACCATGTTGACATCGTACAGATTACCCTCACCGACACTCCAAAGGTGCTTTTCCTTCAGCGGCAGAACGAATCTTGCCATCTTGCCGATGACGACACAGCCGACAGAACCCATATCTTCTCCGTCAAAGGAAGCAGAACAGGTCAGCGTCATGCCGTCCGCATTTTCGCAGAGTACCTCGTAGTAAACCTCACCCGTTGCGGCAGAGGGTGTTGCCTTGATGGAAGAAATGTACGCGTTCGGTACTTCTTCCATCCAGACCGTCTGCCAGATACCTGTGGTACGGGTATAGGAGCAGCCGCGGGAGTAGAAGTCGTTGCACTGCTTGCCGACAGGCTGTGTGCCGGAGCGCTGGTCGTCTTCCGCACAAACGGTGATGATGTTCTTGCCGGAAACGAGCTTATCGGTGACATCGTGGTCGATGGGCGAGGAACCGCCAAAGTGTACGCCGCAGGACTTGCCGTTGACGTAAACCTCACAGGAATAGTCGCACGCACCGATGTGGAGCAGATAGCGCATACCCTCATTCAGCTCAATTTCGACTTCGCGCTTGTACCAGACACATGCCATGAAATCCTTGTATTCCACGCCGGAAAGCTTGGATTCCGGACAGAACGGAACGATGATTTCGCCCGACAGCGTGTCAGCTTCGTTGAGCTTTCTTGCACGTCCGGACTTGCCGTGGTCGATTTCAAACATCCACTTGCCGTTGAGACAGAGATAGCTGTCACGGACAAGCTGAGGACGCGGATATTCCGCACGGGGGATCATGTTTTCCATAATAAATAGATATCCTTTCTGAACATGAATTTAAGTTACTTCAATATACCATATTTCATGGGTTTTGTCAAGAGGTTTTTGTTTATCACGATGTTTTCGGTTGGATGATACGGCAGCGTGCGTACCAAGCCTTCCCTGGTGAGGGAAGGTGTCAAACGCACCCGGGGCGTTTGACGGATGAGTCGTTCTTTTGTTACTTTTCAGTTTAAGAACATTGCTATAAAGAATTATGTTTTATCTTATTGCATGATTTAGTACGTCTTGCTGCCGTCATGACGACTCGAATCCGTAGAAGATGGCAAAGCCATCTTCGGAAGAAAGCTTTGCTTTCTTCTGCTTTCGGCAAAATTGCAGGGGCAATTTCACCGAAATCCACCTTCCCTCACCAGGGAAGGCTTGGACGCGAGTGCCTCCGCCATCGTCCACCTCTCATAGAATCACACTTAATTCCCTATCCCCATGCACAATTCC
>JAFYTT010000324.1 GCA_017558715.1 Clostridia bacterium
CCATGACCCTTGGACAACGCATCCTGCAAATCCGCACAGAACACAACCTCTCACAGGAGAGCTTCGCCGAAAAGCTTGGTACGACGCGGCAGACCGTGTCGCGCTGGGAGCTTGACCAGACGTATCCGACACTTGAAAACATCGTGCGTATCAGCCGTATCTTTTCCATCACAACCGATTCCATGCTCCGGGACGGTATCAGTACCTTTGATACCGAATCGGATTCGTTTGTTTGCGGCGTGTACCGCAGCACAGACAGTGAACTGGTCGAAACGGAACAGTTCGCGCTTCTTTATTACCAAACTGCTGATGAAACAATTCTCGGTACAGCACTGTATCGCGGATTTGATACACAAAAAAAGCGGATTGCCGTCTGCGAATACAGCAGAACTGACAAACGAACCACCTATGCGTATCTGACGGAGAACGGTACAGTCATTGCAAACAGTGACTCTCTCAAAGCACAGTTGACAGAGCCATATGATCCGTCCCGCAAAAAAGCCATGCATCGCACAGAAACCTTCATCGTTGATCATTCGGGAAAACCGCTGCCCTCTGTGAAAGAAGCAGGCATTCCGACGTGTCTCGCACAGTGGAAAATGTCCGACAGCTATCACGCAGATGCTTGTGAAATGACGTTTTTGCTGAGCACGGGCAAAACGGATTATGTATTCACAATCCAACCAACCGACACGAATATTTACTGCGGTGCCTCATACAACATTGTTTTTGATCTCGGTTTGTTCGGCGGCAGACAATTCTTCCGCATCCGCAATTTCCGCGATAACACAGAACCGTTCTGCGGTTTCCATGCGGACTTTTCCTATAATCCGCCCGATATCCGTATTCCGACAGAACAATGCGTCCCCGGCGGCTGTATTTACACGCGGGAAGGCATTCTGTGGTGCGTCAAGCGGTATACCGATGACGAAATTGTCCTGCAAGGCTGCGAAGATGATGAATATTTCTATCGCCGACGTGACAAGCGAACGGAACGGTTTATCCGATGCGAATGACGCATATTCCATCGTTGTCTCATTTTCGCATTTCTAATTCATTACAAGGAGCCAACTCATGATCCCCTCAAAAATCACCCCCTCCATGATGTGCGCAGACCTTGCCCGTCTGCCTGAAACGCTTTCTGTTTTTACGGAAGAGGGCATTGAGTATCTGCACATCGACGTCATGGACGGTCATTTTGTCAATAATCTGTGCCTCGGCACCGACTTCTGCCGTCAGATGCGGCGGATGTCCGAGATCCCGCTCGATCTGCATCTGATGATCGAGGAACCCGAAAAGAAGCTCGACTGGTTCGATATTCAGCCGGGGGAGTTTGTCGCACTTCATGTGGAAGCGACCAACCACCTGCAGAGAGCGCTGTGTGCCATTCGGGAACGCGGCGCAAAAGCCATGGCGGCACTGTGTCCGGCAACGCCGCTGTCGGTGCTCGATTATGTGCTGGACGATCTCGACGGTGTGCTCATCATGACCGTCAATCCGGGCTTTGCCGGACAAAAGCTCATTCCCGCCACACTTGACAAAATCGCCGACTGCCGCCGCTATCTGGACGAGCGTGGATACGGACATGTCACCATCGAGGTTGACGGCAATGTCAGCTTCGAAAACGCAGAAAAAATGCGCGCGGCGGGAGCCGATCTGTTTGTCGCGGGTACGTCGTCTGTGTTTGCAAAAGACGGTGATCTGCGGGAGAATATTGCGAAATTCAGAAAAGCGATTCGGTGAAAATTTGTCGTATCTCGTTGCTTTTTCTTGTGTTTTGATGTATAATAAGTATATCAAAGAAAGAAACAGAGGAACCGAGATGAACACAGAATCCTCATTCAGCCTGGAAAAACCGATGCTTGATACGGACGGACAAATCGATCATTTGATAAAAAAAGGTGTTTCGTTCCGTTATATGTCCGAATCTGACGCAAGAGTTTATCTTGAACAGAACAATAATTATTTCAGACTGCGGGCATACCGAAAAAATTTTGATAAACATCCGGATGGTATCAATAAAGGAAAGTACATCGATCTGGATTTTGCAATGCTTGTTGATTTATCTGTGATTGATATGCGTTTACGATATGTGCTTTTGACACTTGTTTTGGATGTTGAACATTTCTCAAAAGTTCTTCTTTTGAAGACAATGACCGAAACCAAAGAAGATGGATATCAGATTGTTTCCGATTATTTCTCAGCACTGGACGAAACGGACAAACTGTGTAATACTTCACGGCTGTCCCAGTTGTATCACGAGCTGGACAGAAGCAGAAACAATCCCTATTGCGGCGGAATCATCGACAAGTATAACGGTCAGTATCCGATTTGGGCGTTTGTTGAAGTCATTCCTATGGGCAGTTATATTCATTTCTTTGAATTTTGTTCCAATCGTCTGGGAAACCGTGCACTCAAAGACATCGTCCCGCTGCTGAAAACCGTTAAAGATTTGCGAAATGCTGCGGCACACAGCAATTGTATTTTATATGATATGGGTGCGCAGGATGCACGGTATAAATCCGATTATGCAATGATTCAAAAGCTTTCCTCCATATCGAAAACAACGCGTTCCAAAAAACTCGGAAATGAGAGAACCAGACAAATCACAACGCTGTTGTATGCGCATAGCCGAATTGTCAGCAGTGACGGGGTTCATCAACGTGCAGCAAAGGATTTGCGGGAAGTTGCGGAAAGAATGAATCGAAACATTGCCTATTATCGCAGGAATGATCTTATATTAACAAATTTTGAATTTTTTCGAAAAGTGGTTGACATTTTGTTTCAATGAGCATATAATATTGATACATAGAAAAAACATTGTGTTTTTGCAAGAGTGGGGTTGCGTGTGCGATTTCGCTCTATTTTTTTATTTACTCAACAAGAAAGGCATCAACATGAATTACACCATCTCATCCCTCATGCAAAACGACGGCTTTGTCTGTTCCTGCGGCAAGCGTCACTTCGGTCAGCTTTCCGACTGCATCATCGGTGACGGTGCGCTGAAGCGGCTGCCCGCAATCATTGAAAAATACAAGGTCCAGAACCCCTTTGTCCTCTGCGACCGCGAAACGTATGCCGCGGCGGGAGAACAAGTCTGCGCCATTTTGATGGAAGCTGGGATTTCCCATACTCTGCATATCATCCGCCGCACCCGTCCCGCGCCCGATGAAACCATCGTCGGAGAAGCGTTTATGTTCTGCCCGAACAATGCGGATGCCGTGATTGCGGTTGGCGGCGGTGTCATCAACGACACGGGAAAGATCGTGTCCGCACAGAAGCACATTCCCGATATTTATGTCTCCACCGCGCCGTCGATGGACGGTTTTGCATCGGCATCGTCTTCGATGGAGCGCGAAGGGCTCAAGGTCTCGCTTTCCTCCAAGTGTCCCGATGTCGTCATCGGCGATGCGGATGTGCTTGCGAATGCACCAAAGCATATGATCGTCTCCGGCATCGGGGACATGATGGCAAAATACGTCTCGCTTGTGGAATGGCGCATTGCCGCTCTGCTCGTCGGTGAATATTACTGCGAGACAGTTGCCGGGATTGTTACCTCCTCGCTGGAAACCGTCCGTGCGTGTGCCGCGGATGCCGTTTCGGGGAACAGAGACGCCGTCTGCCGTCTGGCGGAAGCGCTGGTCATCTCGGGTCTTGCCATGAACTATGCAGGACTGTCGCGTCCGGCATCGGGCATGGAGCACTACATCTCCCACATCATGGATATGCGCGCGCTGGCATTCGGAACACCGTGTGAGCTGCACGGCATCCAGGCGGGACTCGGTACGCTGCTTACCGTCCGCGGCTATGAATGGCTGAAAACCAAAGCGCCTGACCGTGAAAAAGCGCTTGCCTTTGTCCGTGATTTTGATCTTGATGCATGGTTTGATACGCTGCGCTTACACCTTGGTGAGGGTGCGGAAGCGATGATTGCGGGGGAACACAAGGAGAAAAAATACGACCCTGAAAAGCACGCCGCACGTCTTGCGGATATTTTTGCCCATTGGGACGACATCCTTGCCCTGATCGCCGATCTTCCGACCGCGGATGAGCTGCAGGCGTTCTATGCATCCATCGGTCACCCGCTGTCGTGTACCGAATACGGGCTGACGGCGGACGAAATCCGTTTTGCTTTCACCGCGGCAAAGGACATCCGCGACAAGTACGTTCTCGGACGGCTTCTGTGGGACCTCGGACTGCTTGAGGAAACAGCGGGTGATCTTGCGCTGTAAAGGACGATACTGCACTCCAATATCTTTTTCCAAATCTCACTTGACAAAATCCGCAAAATGCGGTATAATATCCCCGTACTCAGACGAGTACATCCGCAACAGTTGAACATCAGGGGTGCTGTTTTTGAAAACGGCTGAGATCGGATCTGCAGGTCCGGAACCCTCTAACCTGATTTGGATAATACCAGCGTAGGGAGTCATGATTCGATGTCGAAGACTGCTCGGCAGATTCGCGATAATGCCGCAGTATTTCTTTGAAGCTATCATTCCGCACGGTATCATCTGTGCGGAATTTTTATTTTCAAAGGAGTTCATTGTTATGTCAAACACCAAAAAACGCCCCAATCTGCGCGCGATGATTGAATGTGCGATCATGGTCGCGCTTGCAACCGTTCTGTCGATGATCAAGCTGTACGAAGCACCGCTCGGCGGCTCGGTCACACTGCTGTCGATGCTTCCCATCTGTGTTCTTTCCATCCGTCTCGGACTGCACTGGGGTCTGGCGGGCGGCTTTCTGTACGCCATGATTCAGCTGTTCCTCGATCTTGGCAAGGTCATCTCGTGGGGTCTGACGCCTGCCGCGCTGATCGGCTGTCTCATTTTCGACTACATTGCCGCATTTACCGTCATCGGGCTTGCAGG
>JAFYTT010000325.1 GCA_017558715.1 Clostridia bacterium
GTCCCCAGAAGGTATAATCCGCGCCGTCGGGCAGAATCGACAGTCCGTAAAGACGCGCCACGGAGAACATACCGGGGTCCCAGCCAACGGAGATCATCGCAATGTGACCGTTTTCCTTTGCAGCCGCATCGACGTTTGCAAAATGCTCGGGAATCTTTGCATGGGTATCAAAGCTGTCGATGACGTTGAAGTCACGTGCCAGCGCGGGTGTCATCGTCGGAAGATCGGTCGCCGAACCGCCACAGATGATCAGAACGTCAATTTCGTCTTTGTGTGCCGCTGCATCGTCCAGTCGGTACACAGGAACTGTCGGGTCAAGCAGCTTAACCGTCTCAGGATCACGCCGCGAGAACACTGCGACCAGCTTCATATCGGGATTTTTTGCCACAGCAAGCTCTGTGCCGCGGCCAAGGTTGCCGTAACCGGCAATGGCTATACGAATCATGGTGGTTTATTTTCCTTTATATTATTTTGTACAGACATATCGGTCGTCGCAATTCCTCCCAACATGTCTGTATGGCCGACCATTGGTCGGCCGGACGACACATCGGTCGTCCGTTTGTTTTCTCTATTTCTCGGAAAACGAATATTTATAATACCAACGTATCGGATTCAGATAAATGTATTTCATGGTTTCTTCATAATCATTATCATTCCGAATGACATGATCGAAAAAAGAATGTTTCCAAATTGATCGACCGATCTGTTTGGTCATATGCCCTTTCATCTGATTGATGATAACAGATATACTTTTTCGTTGACGGGCATCTTCTGTCCCTTCCTGAACACAAAACCGTAATAACAAATGGATGTGATCCGGCATAATTACGAAACTGTCCACCATAACATACGGATAAAATTCCGGAATCCTCCGAATGACTTCCGCGGCGATACTGCCATGTTCGTTTAGTTCAATATCGTCCGGGGTATCATATTTCTTGTTCGGATATTTCCAAAAATGATTTTTTCGCTGCTCCGCAGACAACGTAATGAAATATACCCCTATATGTTTATAGTCGATATACGGAGAACGAAGCGGTTTTCTGGTTTTCAGTTCCACAAAATCACCTTCTGTCATACAACACCACGATCAAACGGTAATGCTTTCGGACGACCAATGGTCGTCCATACAGATTCTTTGGAAGGTTCAATATAGCTTATAAACACTTATCTGCACGCCGCAACCAGATCCTCCATGGTATACAGCCCCGGTACGGTCTGTGCAGCGACATATGCCGCAGCCATAACACCGCCGTCGGCAAAGACCGCACGGGAATGCGCTTCGTGCTTGAGGGAAATCGTTTCGTTGCCGGTCGTGATGATGACCTCATGCTCACCGACAACACCGCCGAGGCGCAGGGAGTGGATGCCCACTTCTTCCTTTCTGCGCTTGCCGTTTTCGTGTCTGCCGACCACAAATTCTGCTTCTTCGCGGACAGCCTTGACCGCATCCGCAAGTGCAAGCGCGGTACCCGAGGGTACGTCGAGCTTCTGATTGTGGTGCTTTTCAATGATCTCGATATCGGCATCGGGGAACATGCAAACCGCCGTCTTCACAAGGGAAACGAGCGTTGCAATACCGAGCGACATGTTCGCCGCACGGAACAGCGGGATTTTATCCGCCGCCGCAGTGATCGCCGCTTTTTCGTCCTCTGTCTGACCGGTGGTCGCCAGCATGACGGGGATCTTCTTCTCTGTCGCATAGGTCAGAAGCGGGATCGTGGTAACATGGTTGGAAAAGTCAATGATGCAGTCGGCAGGTACATCACATGCATCGATCGATGCAAAACAGGGGTAATCGGGATTCTTCTTTGCCGCATCGGCATACAAAATGTCAACACAAGCCGCAACGGTGTGACCGCTCTTTTCGACAGACGCGATCAGATTCCCGCCCATACGTCCTGCGGCACCGTGAATGATAAAGTTCATAATCGACCTCCGACCGTCTTATGCAAGGATGCCGTGCTTCTTCATCAGAGCGACGAGCTTTGCGCGGTTGCCGTCTTCCATCTCGGTCAGCGGCAGACGGATGTCATTGGAGCAGAAGCCCATTTCGTTCATAGCCGCCTTGACGGGAATCGGGTTGACCTCACAGAACAGCGTGTTGATCAGCGCAAGGTAATCCAGCTGCATCTTGGCAGCACCCTGAACATCGCCCGCCATAAACTTCTTTACCATCTGCGAGGTTTCTGCGGGAATCAGGTTGGAGAGCACCGAGATGACACCCTTACCACCCAGAGACAGGACAGGAACGATCTGGTCGTCGTTTCCGGAGTAGAGATCGAGCTTATCACCGACCAGAGCCATCGTTTCCGCGATCTTGGAGATATCGCCGTTTGCTTCCTTGATTGCCGCAATCATCGGATGTTCTGCAAGGGCTGCATACGTTGCGGGCTGAATCGCAACACCGGTACGGGAGGGAACATTGTAAAGCACAAGGGGTTTGGTCGATGCATCGGCAATTGCTTCATACATCTTGACAAGACCCTTCTGGGTTGCCTTGTTGTAGTAGGGCGTAACAACGAGCATTGCATCATAGCCGATGTCGCATGCAAACTTGGTCAGGTCAATGGCATAAGCGGTATCGTTGGAGCCGGTACCTGCGATCATCGGAACACGTCCTGCCGCGCGCTTGACCGCATAATCGAGCACTTCGCGGTGTTCTTCGTCGGTCAGCGTCGAGCCTTCACCGGTCGTGCCTGCGATGACGAGCGCATCAATGCCCGCATCAATCTGCCAGTCGATCAGACGGCCAAAGTTTTCGTAGTCAACTCCGTCGGGTGTCAGAGGGGTAATCAGAGCGGTAGCCGCGCCTTCAAAAATCGTCTTTGTCTTCATAATATCCGTTTCCTTTCTTTATCAGGGGTTTTGTGTGTTTACCAAAAGAAATGACAGCCGAGGGACGTTGGAACGCCGGCTGTCAGAACAGTTCTGATACAACTACCGCATTACGGGGAAATTTCCCTGCCGCAGCGGTGCAGAATCATGTTTTGATAGCACTCCAAACATTCCGTTTGACAGTTCTGCCGATCTTCTCGACAGACCCAGCTCGGTAGTCCGCACATACCGCCTTCGGCAGCCATCCCTTTCCATACCGTCCACACATCTGCGGTGATGTGGCTGGGATGGCATGTACTTTTGATGAACCGCGCCTCTATCATTTTCTATAGGTAATAGTATAGCACAAGATGTTCGTGTTGTCAATAGATAACGGAAAAGAAATCGCATTTCATGTATAAAAATGCGCACAACCTCCGAAATTCCCGAAAAATCAAGCAGACGGCACTCCGTATATACAGAGAACCGTCTGCGTATCAGCCGATGAAAAATGCGCAGGAAATGCTTATTGTGCCGGCATCAATTTCCGCTTCATCTGCCGCATGGCAATGATAAAGCAGACCGCGTGTGCTGCCGCCGTCAGCGCCCATGAAATCGGGTACGACGTATACAGGCACGTCAGCGTCGGATTCCACGCAAAGAACGTGTAAATCCAGAAAATACGGAAGCCGCACGCACCGACCAGCGACACGATCATCGGTGTGATCGAGTAACCGAGACCGCGCATCAGACCACCCATGACATCCATAATGCCGCATCCGAAATACGTCAGACAGATGATCTGCATCCGCAGAACACCAAAGGCGATGACCTCGGGGTCGCTGTCATAGATCGACAGAAGCGGTTCTGCCGCAAGCATTGCACCGCCGCCGATCGCAATGCCGACAATCGTGACAATCAGCACACACTGTACCGCAACCCGTTTGATGCGGGCAAGATTATGTGCACCGAGGTTCTGCGAGGTGAACGTCAGCGCCGCATGGTGGAACGCATTCATGGCAACGTAAATAAAGCCTTCGATATTGCCTGCCGCACCGTTGCCCGCCATCGCCGTCGAACCGAAGGAGTTGATCGAGGACTGAATGAGGACATTGGAAATGGAGAACAGCGAACCCTGTATACCCGCGGGAATCCCCGTCTGCATGATGAGCATCAGCTTGGAGCGGTAAATGCGCAGCTTCTTCAGATTCAGACAGAACGACGATCCCTTGGCACGGATCAGACAGATGACAACAAAAGTCGCCGACAGAATCTGCGATACGATGGTCGCAATCGCAACACCGGCAACGCCCATGTGAAAGACGATGACGAGAATCAGATTCAAAACGACATTGACAGCACCCGAGATCGTCAGAAAGATCAGCGGACGGCGGGTGTCTCCGATCGCACGCAGAATCGACGCACCGAAGTTGTAGATCATCTGTGCCGGCATGCCGCAGAAATAGATTTTCATATACAGCGCCGCCTGGTCGATGACATCGGGCGGAGAGTCCATCCAGCCAAGGAATGTTTTCGAGCAGGTAAAACCGACAATGCCGACACCGATGCCGCCGATGATCGACAGAAGCATCGAGGTGTGGACGACCTCATGGACACCCTGATCGTCCTTGGCACCGAAAAACCGTGCCGCGGCGACATTGGCACCGACCGACAGTCCGATGAACAGATTGACGATCAGATTGATCAGAGAACCGGTCGAGCTGACAGCGGCAAGTGCGGAGCTTCCCGCAAACCGACCGACAACGATGACGTCGGCGGCATTGTAGAGAAGCTGCAGGATACTGGACAGCATGAGCGGAACCGCAAAGAGAATGAGCTTGGAAAACAGCGGTCCCTCACACATATTGATTTCGTATTTTTTTGTCATGATGCGAACGATTCGCTTCCTTTCTTTGGAACGCAGACCGATCAGAGAGGAGATCTGCCAAGGGTATTCACATATTCGAGGAAGGGACCGAGACGGTTGTTCTGCCGGTCATGTCCCTGCCATGCAATCACAAGGTTGTTTTCGGGATACACATGTACCCCCTGATTTTTTGAACCGGAGATAAAAAACTCATCCGGCGGTGCATGAATGTATTTGCGGAATCCATATGCATATCCGTCGGTATCCGAGATGCGGACGTGCATAGCGGTCGCGCGGCGGCACCAATCCTCGGAGAGAATCCGTTTTCCCTGCCAAATGCCGCCCTGCAGATACAGCTGTCCGAGCTTTGCCATATCCTCACAGCACAGAAACAGACCGGTTCCGCCGGGGCTGTGACCGAGCGGGCAGACGGCGGATGCATGCAGAGAAAAGCCCATCGGACGGAACAGCTCCCGCTCCCAGAAAGCACCGATCGGCTCACCCGTTACACGTGCAAAGATGCGGGACAGCAGATAGAAATTGGAGTCGGAATAGCAGAAATGCGCACCGGGTGTATGAACAGGTGCATGGGAAAGCACGGGAATCATCCAGTCCTCGCCAAACGACTGAACATCGTCAGAGTCCGCGTCGAGAAAGCCGTGTTCAATGCCCGTAGTCTGTGACAGGACATGCGCGACGGTGCACGCTTTCCATGCGTCGCCGCAAAGATCGGGATACGCATCGGCAAAGAGGTCATACACCGTGGTTTCGGTTGTCAGCAGTCCTCTGTCACATGCCCATCCGATGGCGGTCGACACAAAGCCCTTTGTTACCGAGTACAGTGCATTGACGCGATTGCCAAGCCGTATTTCCGCCGTTTCCGATACACCGTCCAAAATCACGGTAACCGCATACAGCGGCGCATCGATCGAGCGGGCTTGTTCGGTGACAAGGTTCAGAATCTCATGCGTGTTCATCATGCGTCCCGACCGAATTTGTCGGCAAGCGCAAAGAATTTTCCGATCATATCATTGTAGTCGTGTCCCTGCCATGCGATGACAAGATTCTTTTCGGGATAAACACGGATCGCCTGTCCGTTCATGCCGCCGCAATGGAACTCGTTGGGATATACCATTTCCTTCCAGAAGCTGTAACCGTAGCCGCGCGTTCCTTCCACAGAAACACGGAATTTAGTCGCTTCCGAACACCAATCCTCGGAGAGAATCCGTTTTCCTTCCCAGACACCGCCCTGTAGATACAGCTGTCCGAGCTTTGCCATATCGGGAACGCGGATGAACAGACCCGTGCCGCCCATGGCGTGACCCGCAGGACAAACCGCCCACGCCTGACCCTGAAATTCCAGCGGAACGAAACATTCACGCTGCATGAAGTCCATCATCTTTTCTCCTGCCGCCTGTGCAAACACGCGCGACAACAGATAGAAGTTGGAGTCGGAATAGCGGTAGAGCGTACCGGGCTTGACGGTCGGCGCACGGTCAAAGAGCGTATAGTGCAGCCAATCCGCGCCGAAATTCCGCGCATCCTCGCAGTCGATGTCGAGGAATCCGTGCTCAATGCCCGTCGTCTGATACAGCACATGCGCAACGGTACAGTCCTTCCATACCGTCGGCATATCGGGATAGAGCGGCGAGAGAATGTCATAAATGGAGTCATCCACGGAAAGCATTCCGCGGTCACACAGCATACCGATGGCGGTCGCCGTGAAATTCTTGGAAATCGAATAAATATCGTTGCAGTCGTTGGCGGGATTGATGCGCGCCGTTTCCGACACACCGTCACGAATCACCGTCACGGCATACGCAGGTACATTGTATTCTTTTGCAGTTTCGATAAATTGCTGTAACATCGCAGTCATCTCCTTATCAGGTAAACAGCAGTTCCTTTGTCACGCCTGCCGCAAGATAATCCTCATAAATCTCGCCGTTGACACGCAGGGTGACCTTTTGGTTCTTTGCGGACGTCAGACGGCAGCAGACGACGCGACCGTCCATCCAGTCGGCAGAAACCGTGATGCCGCCGCGCGCACGCAGACCCTCAAACGCGCCGTTCTGATAGGCGGGATCGTCGGGCAGTGCCGGAAGCAGCTCGATGACATCGGTGTGGCTCTGCAAAAGCATTTCCGCCATGGCGGCAGATGCACCGAAGTTGCCGTCGATCTGGAACGGCGGATGGTTGTCAAAGAGGTTGTCAAGCGTGGAGTTGGAAAACAGCTTCGCAATCATATCGGCGGCATTTTTGCCCTGACCGAGACGTGCGTACAGGTTGATAAGCCATGCACAGCTCCAGCCCGTATGACCGCCGCCCGATGCCAGACGCAGTTTCAGCGTGGTGTCGATGGCAGCCATCAGATCGGGTGTGTTTTTGTTGATCTCCCAGCCGGGATACAGCGCAAACGCGTGGGAGATATGACGGTGACCGGGTTCGGGTTCGCCATAGTCCTCCTGCCATTCCTGCAGCTGACCGCGCGCACCGATCTTCAGGGGCGGCAGCTTTTTGTAAGCGGCCACAGTTTCCGCCTTTTGTTCTGCGTTGATGCCGAGAATCTCCTCGGTCTTGATGTACATTTCAAACAGACCGCGGATGATTTCAATATCCATCGTCGGGGACAGGCACAGATATGCCGTCTCGCCGTTTAAGAAATAGCGGTTCTCGGGAGACGTGGAGGGACCCGAGCAAAGATAACCGTTCTCATCCTCGAACATATAGTCAAGGAAGAAGCGGGTACATTCGGAAATATAGGGATATGCGGTTTCGCGCAGGAAGTTTGCATCGGGCGCAAACAGATAATGCTCCCACAGCGAATAGCACAGCCATGCGCCGCCCATCGGCCACAGACCCCACAGTCCGTCCGCAGGTGCCGCAAAGCCGTAGATGTCGGAAAGATGATGCAGCACCGCACCGCGGCAGTGGTAGTATTCCTTTGCGACGGTCTTGCCGCCTTCCAGCAGATAGTTGTTGATATAGTCAAAGAGCGGCTCGGCACATTCGGCGAGATTGGCAGTCTCGGCATGCCAGTAGTTCATCTGCAGATTGATGTTGGTATGGTAGTCGGCGTTCCACGGTGCATGCAGATAGCCGCTCCATACACCCTGCAGGTTTGCCGGCAGAGACTTGCCGCGGCTGGAGGACAGCAGAAGATATCTGCCGAACTGGAAGTAGAGATTGACAAGACCTACATCGGTCCCGCCTGCCTTGACACGCGCCAGACGTTCGTTTGCAGGAAGTGCATCGATGGCTTCATCGTAGTCGTAAGCAATGTCGGCGCGGGACATGATCGCAGAGAAGTCCGCGATATGCTCTGCCATCAGATCGTCAAATGACGCAATTTCGGGAAGAGGTGCCTCTCCCTCGGTCTTCAGCGCAAGGTAGATGCAGACGGTGTCCGCTGCGCTGACCGTGAGGGTTTTGCCGTCGGAAGTACAGTTGCCGCCCGAAACGTCAAAGCGGATTTTGCCGTCAAAACGGTGACCGCCTGTTTCCGTTTCGCCGCGAACGTGCATGACATTGCCGCAGACCTCGACGGAAAGATCGTTTTCGCGGTCGTAGGATGCGGTAAAGGAAATCGCACCCGCAGTGTCGGCGGTCAGGCGGTATGCGATGACCTGTGCCGGGTAAGAGGCAAACAGCGTGCGGGTATAGCCGATGCCGCCGCGCTTGTACGTCACGGATGCGACACCGTTTACAAGATCAAGCTCCCGTCTGTAATCGGAAACATCGCCACCGGCGTTCATGGCAAGACGCAGATTGCCCGCGGATTCGTAGGACTTGATGCGGAAGAAATACGGATCAAGGCTCTCGGTCGCAAGCGCATCGGCGTTTTTGCCCTCTCGGAGCAGGGCGCGTACCTGTTCGAGCTTTTCGGCAAAGCCTTCCGCGTGCAATTCGATCGGTCCGCCTGCCCACAGCTTCTCTTCGTTGAGCTGTAAGCACTCGTTGTCCGCACCGCCCCACAGCATCGCACCGAGCGTGCCGCATCCGACGGGTGTTGCGTTTTCCCAGTTGATCGCTTCATTGGCAAGATATAAGATATAGGAATTCATTGTTTTCTCCTTTATTGACATGTCGGATGATAGAGCGGCAGGATGCCGTTGCCCGCCACAACCTGTGCCTGTGCTTCACATGCAATGCACAGCTCCGACGCCATGAAAATATGCTCCTGTGTCATCGCGCGTTCGGTTCGCTCAAGACAGTCAAGGATCATCTGTCCAAAGAACGGCGCACCGACAAGACCCTTTGCACAAATGGAATGTTCGCCGTCCTCGTCCGCCCACAAAACCATTTCTCCGTTGGGAGCGGAACCGTTTGACGCAAGATTGACGAACTTGCGCAGCTCGATATGACCCTTGGTGCCGACGATCAGCGTTCTGCCGTCACCCCAGTTGGAAAGTCCCGGCGTGGTGAACCAGTCGACGCGGTAATAATTGGTCGCACCGTTGTCGGCAGTCAGACAGGCATCGCCGAAGTCCTCAAATTCGGGTGCTTCGGGATGCGCGTAATTGGCAATGCGGGCATAATCGACCCGTGCGGATTTCGCGCCGGTGTAGTATAAAAACTGCTCGATCTGATGCGATCCGATGTCGCACAGAATACCGCCCGATTCGCGCTTTTTCCAGAACCAGTCGGGACGTGATGCGGGATCGCCGATGCGGTGCGGACCGAAGCCCTCCACCGCAAGCACACGCCCGATGACACCGGTATCGAGAAGATATCCGGCAAGGATCCCCGATTCGGTATGCAGACGTTCGGAAAAATAGCAGAAGTACCTCCGTCCCGTTTCTCTGCAGACCCGACGCGCCTCGTCCAGCTGTTCGATTTGCGTAAACGGCGTTTTGTCGACAAAATAGTCCTTGCCGTGACGCATGGCAGCAATGCCGAGTGTTCCGCGCTCCCAGGGTACCGTGGCGGAAGCGATCATGCGGATATCGGGATGTGAAAGCACCTCCTCCGCACTTGCGGCAGCCCTTGCCCCATATTTTGCGGCAAAATCTTCGGCTTTTTTGGTGTCGCGGTCGTAAACCAGAACAATATCGGCACCTGCCGCGCGCAGTCCTGCACACATGCCGCCGATGTGTCCGTGATCAAGACCGATGACACCGACCGGAAATTCCCCGGATTTGACAACCGCACCGGGCTTTGGCGGCAGAGAGGCGATAAATTCAGCTGTTTGTGTTTCATTCATGAGCATATTCGCGGCCTTCTTTACGAACGCCGTCCTTTCCTTGGATTCGGTTCCAACCGTGATTCCGATACCGCAGACAGCGAAAGCGCCGCCGTCAGCCGGTTACTGTGCGTCGCCGGAAAGCATGGCTTCCCATTCCGCGTAGGTTGCCATGATACCGTCAAGCTCAGCCTTGATCGCCTTCTGCTGCTTTGCATAAACCGAGGTGATCTCCTGCTTGCCGAGATTGGTTGTAAAGATCTTATTGATCGGACCGAACGAGGACAGCCAAAGCGTACAGGACAGCTCAACGGCGACATTGGAGAAGATCTTATCAACAATGAGGGCAGACTGTTCGTCACGTGTGCCTTTCAGTCGGATGACATTGTCATAAACTGCCGGCTTGACATAGTCATAGCCATAAGCAACCATTGCATCGGTCAGCGTACCGACCATATCCAGCGTATCCCCTGTGACGGTTACCGGAATTGCAGGCGATGCATTGATCCACGGCTGTGCAAAGCCAATGTATTTCTCCTGTGCTTCGTCCAGCTTGGGCATCGGCAGCAGACCGTAATCGTACGGCAAATCGCGATATTCTTCGAGCGAGAAGGTACACGGATTGTCAAACAGTGCGACACCGTTGTTGGTCACAGCAGCACCGTCGCAGTTCGGATTGCCGCTGTTGTACATACCGGTTTCCGTAAACACATCGGTAAAGTGCTGGATAAATTCGATCAGCTTCGCATTTTCCAGACCGCTGACCAGTGCATCATTCTTGTTTTCAACAAAATGGAAGCCTGCAGCCAGGATGAATCCCTCGTGCGATTCAAATGCAACACCGACGCGGTCAATACCGTCACCGGTGATCTTGGAGTCGCCGTCCATATCCTTGACAGCCTGCCGTCCAAGCTCGATCATCTTGTCAAAGGTCCACTTGCCCTCATTGACAAGCGTATACGGGTCCTCCAGATCCAGATCCCGTGCGATATCGCGGTTGAACATCATAATATACAGAGATCCGAAATAGCGCGGAGAGATCATGCAGGACGGGTAATAAAGACTGTTGCCGATGTAGCTGGATTGGTTCAGCTCCGGCATCCAGTATTCCGCATCGAGATGAATGGTATCAATGTAGTTGAGCGGATAGATTGCGCCCTGCTGTGCCATGCCCTTGGTCACCGTTGCATGATCCTGAATGATCAGATGATAGGAATCATCGCCTGCCATGACATTTTTGGTCAGCTGCGTTGCCATCTGCGGCGCAGAGGATGTTTCATCGCAGGTATAATTCATCACGACATTGAAGGTTTCTTCCATAAAGCGGTCGCGGCGGAACAGCGCATCGTTGATGACCTCACCGGTTTCCGCATCCGCATAGTTATGCAGAATGTTGTAATCCAAGCCGTTGACATTGTTGGATGTCTGAATTTTGAATGCGGCGCCGTTATAATCGACCGGTGTCAGCTGGCTCGAATACAGAAGCTCGGATGCCTCCGTCTCCGCCTCTGTGATTTCCTTGGACTGTGCGTCGGTTTCCGTACCGGCAGCAGGTGTTTCTCCCGCACACGAAACAAATGCAGATGTCAAAAGCAGTACGGCAAGAAGTCCCGCCATTGTGTTTCTTTTTTTCATGATAGGATCCTTTTTATGTAGTTGAATTATTATCGATTTACTGATTCAGTTCCTCAAATGCCGCAATGGCATCTGCGATCTTCTTTGTCATTGTTTTTTCCTGTTTTGCGGCAACAGATGCGATATCGCGGTTATTTTTCTTCATCATCGGAGAGAACTGACCGTCACGCAGCTCGGGACAGTAGACAGTATCGCCCCAGTCAAAGACACGGTTGCCGAAAACGATCTCCAGCATTTCCTCGGAGTCGTTGTCGCGGGCAAACTTGGACTTGAGCAGCGTTTCGTAGAACGCGGGAACAAGATGCTGTGCGGAATCGGATGCCATCGCTTCCAGAATCACACCGGTCATTTCCAGATCCTTGACATTGGTCACCGGAATACAGGTCTGCTCACAGCCCTCGATTCGGGAAAAATATTCCGTCTGTGCTTCATCATATTTGGGATACGGGATCAGACCGAAGTCGGTATCCATCGCGCGAAGCGTTTCCAGATAGAAGACCGGCATGTCGATAAACAGACCCTGACCGCCGATGAACATATTGACTTCCTCCGGATGAACATTTTCTTCATCCGTGTATTGATGCCAGACATTGCTGTCATACACCAGATCGAAAATCTCGACAAAGACCGTCTGGAACTGCTCATCCGACAAAAGAGAATACGTCGGATAGTCGTTTGCGTCCATCTTCATCGATTCCTGACCTGCGGCGATCCAGAAGCACGGCAGAATCTGCTTTGCCGCCGAGAGTAAGCCGTAACGGTCCGCTCTGTCCATCGTACCGTCACCGTTGATATCGGCAACGACCGTCTTCATCATTTCACGCATGGCGGCAAAGGTCCAGCTGCCGTCCTTGACCGTACCGTACACATCGAAGTCGTTGTTTGCGGCAAGCTCCTTATTGAACGCCAAAAGATGCGTATATTCATAGCCGGAGGTGTTGAACGCGCCGACCGCAAAGAACGGGATATTGCCGATGGACATTGCGTCGGTCAGCTCCTTGTCCCAATAGGGCTTGGACAGATCGATTTCGGGCAGATCGGAGACGGGACGGAGCAGACCCTCCATCGCATAGTTGAACGCATAGACACAACGGGTGTTGATGATATCGTAGGTATCTTCTCCCGCCATAACCGCAAGACGCGCCTGCTTGGTGTCGTTTTCTTCAAAAATTTCTTCAAATTTGAAATTATACTGCTCCATCAGACGGACATTGCGTTCGTAGAGGGCATCGTTGAGCGTCGTACCGTCCGCAGCCTCCGCATGCATCGCACTGTTCAGATGCATCAGCTGACGTGCATAAATGGTAAAGGTCTCGCCGCCGAAGTCGTAGGAACCGAGGTCATGCGCATAGATATTTTCGGTGACAGCGGCAGTTTCGGTGGTATTGCCCGCATCGGGTGCCTGGGTTACAGTCCCCGTGTCTGTGGATGCATCGCCGCATCCGATGGAGGTAACGGCTGCCGATATGAGCAGCAGAGCAAGGGTGCCGGTCAGAAGATTGCGTTTCATAAGTTGGTATCCTTTCTTGCGTTCTGTATGTGTATGATTTTTTACAAAAATTGTTTCATAAATTCGGGGAAGGTACGGTAATCGGTGATCGGCATGAATGCGATATCGGAGACGTACACCGCCTCGTCATTGCCTCCCGCACCGAAATCGTCGCCGACGAACAGTACCTCATCATGCGCATAACCGTATTCCTTGCAGTAACGGTCAAGCGCCTGATATTTGTCGTATTCCCTCGGTGTCATATCAAACGAAGAAGTCCCGCCGACAAAAACGTTATATTCCGGATTTGCCGCCTGCACAATCGGCAGAAGCGGTCTGCGGCGGCTGCGGTCGGGGTCAAATACAAGCTTATCGGAAAGCTGTGCTTTTGTACCGAGAATCGGAAATGTGACACAGCCGGACGCATGAAACTCAACATTATCGCCGGCAAATTCGGTAAAGCCGAACTGTTCCCGCAATGCCGTGATCCGTGCTTCCATGGTTTCCCTCTCACACGGCGCGATGTGCGAAAAGACCTCGCGCAATCCGCCGGATGATGGATCATATTCGGAAAACTCCATGCCGTAATTGCCGATGATATCAATCGGATACCCGCCCATCTGCGAAAAAATGCGTTCACACCGTCCCGCACCGACCATCAGCAGCTTGTATTTTTTCCCAAGCGCATCGAGCGTTCTGCGTGCTTCGTCCTCCAGGGGACTCTTGTGCTGGGTCAGCGTTCCATCCAGATCAAAGGCGAGCAGGCGAAACTTGTTTTTTTGCTGAGCAGGGTCAAACAACATACAAAGCTCATCCCTTTCCTATATATTGTATCATTATCATATTATATCAATTTTCAGCCGCACCGTCAAGACATTTCTGTTCGTTTTATAAAAAAACAAGGCGATGCCCGCTGAGAGCATCACCTTGCCATCAATTACATTGTTTTGCAATCATTCGCCAAGCGGCATTTTTTCAAACTGCTTGTTGATCGTCTTTTCTTTTTTGGCAACCTGTGAAATGATATCGCGATTGTTCTTGGTAAACATCTGATTGATGAAACCGTCGCGGATGGTCGCACAAAGAACGGTATCACCGAGGTCGACGACACGGTTTTCGAAAATCAGATCGAGCATCGCCGCCGATTCCTCATCACGGGAATACTTGGTCTTGAGCGCGATTTCATAATAAGCGGGAACGACATAGTTTGCCGATTCGCAGTTGAGTGCTTCCAGAATCGCACCGGTCATATCCAGCTTGGTATTGGTGATCGGAACGATGTTTGCCCAGTAGTAAGATACGCGGGAATAGTATTCGCTCTGCGCTTCATCGTATTTCGGATACGGAAGAACACCGAAGTCGGTTTCCATGTCACGAAGCGTACCGATATGGAAGAACGAGACATCCATAAACATCGATCTGCCCTCGGAGAAAATCTGAATGTTATCGGTGGGAACATCGAAGTCGCCGATCGACTTTGAGAACCACGTTTCGGCATCCCATGTGATGTCAAAGAACTTGTTCCAGACATTGACAAAGCGTTCGCTGGTCATGTTGATATACGGAACATCATCCTTGTCCTTGAGGATACTCATTTCCCCGGCTGCAATCCAGAAGTTCGGGGAAACCTGCTTGGAATGAGACAAAAAGCCCCAGCGGTCGGATGCATCCATGACGCTGTCACCGTTGATATCAGAAACAACCTCCGACATCATCGACAGCATCGCATCCATCGTCCATTTGCCGTCACCCACAAGCTGATACGGACTTTCCATATCGTAATCGGCAACCATCTGCTTGTTGAACAGCAGCGCATAGGTCAGGTCAAGCACGTTGATATCGTAGTCACCGATCGCAACATACTGATTGCCGCCGATCGTCAGCGATTCGTTCAGTTTGCCTGCCCAGTAGGGCTTGGTCAGATCGAGATTCGGGATATCGGAAATGCTGTAGGTCAGACCGTCCGTATAGAAGAACATCGCATCGTCACAGCGAAGCACGCCGAGATCAAATGCATCGTCGCCGGACTGGATCAGCGTGCGGACAGGCGCACTCTTGTCCTCGCAGATCATCTCTGTGATCTTGATGTCAAAGCGCTCTTCAATCTTGCGGTTGCGCTTATAAAGTGCGTCGTCGTATACTTCACCCGATTCCTCGGCAACGTCGACATAGCTGTGGACATTGGCGTTTTCGATGGTACGGATACGGAATTCCGCACCGCTGAAGGTGATGTCACCAAGATCGTCCGTATATAAAAATTCTGTTTCCGCTGCTGTCGTTTCCGGAAGTGTCGCTGCTGTTTCAGCCGATGTTTCGATGGGGGTATCGGCGGTATCTGCACAAGAGATCAAGCCTGCACACAGCAAGAGGAGCAGCGCGGTCCATGTTGTGTTTCTCATGTTTCTTTTCTCCTTTGATCGGTAAATTGGTTATCAGTATTTGATCGGCGTCCAGACCTGCATATCGGTTTCGCCGCGGTTTTCCATCGCGTAGTACGGAATGAAGTGCAGCTTACGCGCTTCATATGCGGCATCACCGATGGCGGTATACAGCTGACCGTTGTCTGTCTTAAGAAAACCGTCAGCTGTAATGACGGGCATACCGAAATAGTCATCGGGCTTCATCTCAAACGCGGTTTTGGGATCGATGGAAAGGGCAAAGATGTCATCCTTGTTGTCAACACCCTCCATACAGTAAACAACAGGACCGTACAGAAGCGCCGCACGTCCCGCATTGTCATGGACACCGGGTGCGGCAAC
>JAFYTT010000326.1 GCA_017558715.1 Clostridia bacterium
GCGATGTTCTGGTCACCGAAACGCTGTCTCTGGGCATTGAGCTGCGCAAGGAGGTCATTTTCCCCGCCATCGTCCGTGTACTTGCTGAGATGGGTGTTCCGGTCAAGGCACTTTACGAGCGCAACAATGTTGCCATCCGCCGTCTGGAAGGCATGGAAGAAACAGTCGGTTTCTATCACTGCAATGGTCTTTGTGAAAACCCGTCGATGACGGAAGCGATGATCTGCGAAAACGGCATTACCTACCATGTCGATTTCATGCACGGACAGAAGACCGGTTTCTTCCTTGACCAGAAGTACAACCGTCTTGCCGCCGCCAAGCTCGCCCGCGGACGTACCGTCCTTGACTGCTTCACGCACACCGGCTCCTTTGCGCTCAATGCAGCAAAAGCAGGTGCTGCTCACGTCGATGCGGTCGACATTTCCGCCGACGCGATTGCCATGACGCGCCGCAACGCCGAGGAAAACGGACTTGCGGACAAAATGGACTTCATCTGTGCCGATGTCTTTGCGTATCTTGACGAGCTGAACGCAAAAAAACAGCGCAAGTACGACATGATTATCCTCGATCCTCCCGCCTTTACCAAGAGCGCCGGAACGGTCAACAATGCCTACGCCGGTTACCGCGAGATCAACCGAAAAGCCCTGCAGCTGCTTCCGCGCGGCGGATATTTTGCGACCGCCTCCTGCTCGCACTTTATGCCGTCCGAACTGTTCTGCAAGATGCTGCGTGAGGCGGCGTATGATGCCCGTGTAACCCTGCGGCAGATCGAAGCACGCCAGCAGTCGCCTGACCATCCGATTTTATGGACGGTGCCGGAGACGGATTATCTGAAGTTCTATTTGTTCCAGGTCATATAAGCTTTCAACAAGATGGGGTTGTTGCTAGATGGCGGAAATTCTACGCAGATGTCTTACAAGAAAAATTCATCTGCTACTTCGATAGTTGTTAAGAACCCGTGCTACACTCGTATCGGTTTGAAATCTAATACCTCTATCACCTGGGATTGGAATGCTACTGTATAATTAAAGGAGTACTATATGAAAATAAATACACTCTCTTACATCGTACTTCAAGCCGTTCTCTGCACCTCTATCTTGTTATCTTCTTGTGACAGTAAAACATCCATCATATTATCAGATGACAAAACAACAATGACCGTAAACGGTACACCCTATCCTGTCACAGAATATAAAACGTGTGCATCTGCGGATTATGCACTGTGCGATAACGGCAAAATCTATCGCTGTACCAAATCTGATGTTCGAGAAGTGTATACTCCCACACCATATTCCACCGCAGCAGCGCTGTATACCGTCGGCGATGATTTGTATTTTTCTGCAATCGACACATTGGATACACGGGCAATGCGGCTATATGCATATGACACCACTTCCGATACGACCGATTATGTTATGATGTGTGATGCTATCGCGGCAGATGACGGACTTCTCTGCGCAATACAATCCAGAGCCGGAAATATGTATGTAATGAACAATGTGTACTATGTAACCGAAGAAACCACCGATTTTACGCCGATTTCCATTGACGGAACAAATTACGGATATGTTGTCGGCGGTCTGTCGATAGATGATGACGGACAGATTCACTTTTTTGCGATTCCGGAAATGATGGGAACAAGCGAGGTTACTCTGTCGGAATATCTGACTATGGATGCTGTGGAATATATTTTTGATCCAACCGCAGAAAAGTAAACAACATATACAATACAACACAGGGGAGAAACCGATTTTTACGGCTTCTCCCCTTTTCCTATACAGTTTTAATCCATCAGACCAAGGATATATTTCAGATAGAACCGCTTGAAGAATCCGACCTCCGCGCGAATGACATCCTCCAGTCGGACAATGTAATCGGCAAGCATCCACAGTTCTTCTTCATCAATGGTCACATCACCAAATTCATTCTTGGCGATATACGCATAGACCGCCTCTGCCGCGCCGCAGCCAGCACTGCTGGTGCCGTTCTCACCCTTGACCTTGAAGCGCATATCCAGACGGTGCGTATATTCGCGCGGTGTCTCGCCGGTCATCGGCTTGACATCAAAGACTGCCGCTGTCTTGCGCAAATTGTCATAAAGTGCCGATGCGATCGGTGCGCGTTCGTCCTCTTCCGCAAGATGCTGTTTTGCTTTTTTCAGCATTTCCGTATGACGGTAGCGCATTGCCTCGCGGTTCTTGTAGAACCGATACAGCACATAGATGACCGCCGCCGCAATCGCCGCTGTGATCAGCACGGTGATGATGATATCGCCGTACAGATCCCAGAAGGTGTCCTCTTCTTCCACTTCCTCGACATCCTCGATCACAGTGGATTCGGGAAGATTGGACGACGACGAATCACCGCGGTTATAGTTGACCGTTTCGTACGGGTCATACATCTCGCTGTAATAGGGCGACGTGACCTCGGTGGTCAACCAGCCATAGTTTTCAAGATAAATCTCACACCACGCATGTGCGTTGGAGTCCTTGACATTGCAGAGATAATTGCCGACACGGTCTTCCGCTTCGTTGCGGGTGAACTTCGGTGCGATATATCCCTCGACATAGCGTGTCGGAACACCGACGGAACGCAGAAGCAGAGTCGCCGATGTGGCATACTGTACGCAATAGCCTTCCTTTGTGACAAACAGGAAGCGTTCAACAGAAGACATCGTGTCCTCGGTTTCAGGCACAGTCGGAGTCAGCGTATAGACCATATGATCGGAGAGGTACTTTGCAATACGGCGGGCATATTCGGTATAGTACAGCGATTCGTTATAAACCATACCGTCAACCTGACCGCGCAGAAAGGCTTGAAAGGCTTCTGCGTCTGTGACGTAATACTCAACATTGATCAGAGAATTATCCGTACCGCGCACCTCACGTGCTTCGATAAACGGTTTGTCAGCTGCCGCCGTTGCCGCATTGTTCAGTTCCGCCGCCATCGATTCATCGACCGAAAAGTCAAGCGGATCGTCCTGATCGGGCATCTGCAGGTATACAACCTTTTTCTGTTCTTCCTCGGAGATGCCGTTTCCGTAATCGATGATGATATCGTAGTCCTCGGTCGCATAAATCATCTGCGCCGTATCACCGACGGTATACTGCATTGCACGGCGCGCAAGCAGATCGGTAAAGTCTACTTCCTCACCGTCGACCCGTGCAGTCAGACCCGTTTCGGGAAGCGGCTCGGAATAGATGATTTCCAATGCAAGATCACGGAGCTTTTCGTTGAGAGCTTCATCCTGCGTCAGCGACGTATAGAGACCGTTTTCCGTGACATAGTCGTTATACTGCATCACTTCATTGATTTCATTCATGAAGTTCTGCCGTCCGTCAGCATCCAGCGAAAGATAATATTCGGAGAGATTTCTCAGCGAATAAGCATCGTATCCGCTGTCAAAGACCGTGGTTTTTTCATCCTCAAACAGTCTTGCGATATCATTTCCGACATACGCATAGACATCCATGAAGGTGTCATACGCCATACGCTTCTGATTCAGCGCCTGATGCCAATCCTGCTCCTTGTAGAGCGGCAGATAGGCAACCGCGGAATATTTTGCACCCTTGTGGAACGCACGGGAATATGCAATGCCGTCAAAGTAATTGATCCATCGCTTTCCGTATGCCTCCTCAATGGAGCCGTATTCCTGCAGGGAAAGCTCAGTGTTCATCTTTGAGGGCAAAAACAGGATGTTGCCCGCGACACCGAGGTTTTTGAGCGAAATCATCGTCGTCATAAAGCCCTCGTCCTCATGGTTGACATACGAGGTCTTGGTTTTATAGCGGACGAGCTTTTCGTTCAGATTGCGGTAAAAACGGTAGGTGATATCCTCTGCGCTGAAGCCGTCGGGAAACAGCTCCTTGAAGCCGTCACGCGTTGCCTCATCCGCGACATACCACTTATCGTCAAGGAACGTCGCCGATACCCATGAACGCAGATAGACGGGCAAGTTCAGATTCGACTGAATTTCGAGTACCGGCTTGCCCGTGAAATAACGGGGTGTTGCAATAGACGAACGCGCGTCGAGAATTTCGGCGGCACCGGTTAAGCCAAGGTCTGCGATCTGCATATCCTCGCCGGTAATGATCGCCATTTCGTATGCACGGATGGTTTCCATGACGGTGTCGATGGTTTCATAGGTCTTCCACGGCTGTTTGACGCGGGATGCGGGAATGGCAATGGCAAGCAGTGCCAATGCCGTACAAAGCAGTGCCGAAAAACCGACGACTGCCGAGCCGCGCAGAGAAAAGGCATGCTCCGTCTTTTTGTCGGCGGTATATGCGGAAACATCGCCGATATCGGGAATGGGCGCTGTCGGTTCCGCTTCTTCGTTTTCAAGTTCCGCCGCGCTGACTGTTTTGTGTTTGGGAAGTGCGGCATATTTGTCTGCCATCTTCATGCACAAAAGACCGCAGATACCTGCAACCGACAGCGCAATACCCCACTTGGAGGTGGAAATGTTATAAAGGAAAACGAGCGTATAGCTGAACGCGGTAATACACGCAATCGGCCAGACGCGGAGCTTCTTTGCGGTGCAGTGCGCAACGATGATTGCACAGATGACCTGCAGAAGCCCGAACGCAATTTTTGCCCACAGCAGTTCTGCTTCCGCAGTGAACGGGCTGTCGAGCTTGAACACATACAGCACGCCGTAACCGATGGTCATCATATAGGAGATGGCGGAATTGAACAGTCCGCGGCCGAGATTCACCGCGAGCGTGATCGGATCGATTCCGCTTACTGCAAAAAACACAATGAACAGAGCCGCACCGAGTGCTGTCAGAATCCAAATAATGACCGAGGCGATTTTGTTCCAGCAAGCCGCGCCGTGCAGAAGCAGTACAAGCGCGATCATCGGCAGAAACAGCGCTTTCGGTGTTGCAAAGCCAAAGGCGTTATCTGTGAACAGATACAAACCGACAAGCAGGAGATACGCAGGAACCAGACGCAAAAGCAATCCGACAGGCGTCATCCAATCGGACACCGTCTGAAGACCCGGATGCAGATGGCGCAGATTCCGCTGTTTGGCATCGCGCTTTTCCGCACGGCGGTCGGCACGTGACTCCTTCGCCGATACCGCGGCAATCTCCGTTGTCTTTGGAGAATTTTTGGGGTGTTTGGACATGGATTGATTCCTCATTTTATTTGATTTCATTGAAGATCGTCACCTGAATACCCGCCGCACGCATCTGCGCAATCAGATGCTCATTTTCGTCGTTATGACGGGCACGTTCCTCAGGATCGCGGATTTTGGCAATCGGATCAAAGCAGTACACATGCAGTCCTCCCATCAGAACGACGGAGGAATAATCGCGCAGAGACTGCTGCAGCTCCGTGACAAGCGCCGCGTCAAGACGGCTTGTGACGATATAATAGGAAACCGATTCCACTTCAGTCATAAAGCGGCACAGCGATGCAGGTGACAGCGCAGCATCGTGCAGTCCTGCCGTTGCAAAGTACGGATACACACGCTCAAAGTCAAGCTCATTGTACATGACCTCGGCGGCATAACCGATGTGCGGTACAGGTGCGGCATCGGACTGTTCCTGTTCCGCATTCTGCTCGGACAGCAGATTCTCTCTGCCAGTCCTATCGGCACTGCCCACGATGTCGGCACTGCCCACGATGTCGGTATTGCCGATGATATCAGCAACACGCTTTTCATACCACATCAGCGTACAGACGTTGTTTGCGCCGCGCAGGGTAGACAGCATCAGGGCGATGGTCATTTCCGTCACGGCATCGGCACAGCAGAGATTGATATCGTCGGTATACAGTCCACGCTTGAGCGGATCGGTATACTTCTCACCGAGATCGGGCAGAAAACAGACGGAACGGCAGGCGTTCATGCCGTAGTGCTTGACCATCAGATCCTGTGTTTTGGACGACAGCTTCCAATGGATATCACGCAGACCGTCACCCATGCGGTATTCCTTGATTTCGGTCAGCTCGGTTCTGTCGGCACCGCGGAGATTGCGGACCTCGGTTGTATTGACCTCGGATGCGGCACCCTCGCCGTCGGTCACAATGACGGGGCGTCTCGGCATGACGAAGACCGGACGCAGATTGTCGCGCCGCATACGGATGCGGAAGATCTTCAGAGGATCGTAGACATACAGATCGCGGATGCCGATCTCATAACCGCCGCGATAATGGAAGGTCGCGCGGTCGAGAATGCGGAAGGTTCCCTGCGGGGCAAGCGAGCAGGAAACGCGCTTGGTATCGCAGTGTACACCGTCGGTCGCTGGATACTGGATATCCGCATCGACAAACGGATACGGCAGAAAGCCGTTGTTTGCAATCAGAATTTCGTATTCGAGCGGCACTTCCTTCTGCACCGTTTCCGCCTCGACCGTGTTGGATTCGCTGACGAACATATTGCAGGTCAGCACATACAATACAAGCAGCGGCGGCAGAAGCATCACAAAAATAAACAGCACCGAGGAGAGCGGCGAACGCAGTGCCTGCGTAAACAACAGCGCAAATACAAAGAACAGTCCGTACCAGATCGCATTTTTTGTCAGTGAAAACGTCGGATAGGTTTTCAGCCGTGCCAGCTTTTCCTGTCGTCGGATATCGGCAAGAAGTTTCGCTTCTTCCTTGATTTTCAGCTTTCTTGCTTTTTCCTCTGCCTTTTGCTGTGCCAGCTGCTGTTTTTCCATGAACGCATTCATGCTTTATCCTCATCCTTTTCGCGACGGCCGACAAACGGAACATCCGCCGCACGGAGAATATCGCGCAGGACCTGTTCTGCGGTCATGCGCTGCAGCTTTGCCTCCTGCTTGAGCATGACACGGTGTGCGATGGTATTGACGAAGATCGCATTGACGTCCTCGGGGATGACATACGTACGGTTATGCATCAGGGCATACGCCTGCGCCATACGTGTCAGCGCAAGAGACGCACGGGGAGATGCACCCAGCGACAGCGCACCGTGACGGCGGGTCGCAGCAACGAGTCTGACAATATAATCATAAATCGCATCATCAATGTGGACATCCGCCGCGGCATCCTTGAGCGCACGGATCTTATCGGCATCGGTCTGTGCTGTGACCTTATCCAGCGGATTTTCGTACTTTCTTGCGCGGATGATGTTGATTTCTTCTTCTGCCGTCGGATAGCCGATGGAGATTTTGACAGTGAAACGGTCCAGCTGTGCTTCGGGCAGCGGATAGGTACCGACAAAGCCTGTCGGGTTCTGGGTCGCAATGACGAAAAACGGATCGGGAATTGCATATGTCGTGCCGTCGACAGTAACCTTGGCTTCTTCCATCGATTCGAGCAGTGAGGACTGCGTCTTCGGCGATGCACGGTTGATTTCATCGGCGAGCAGAATGTTGGTCATGACAAGACCTTCGCGGAACTCAAAATTCTCGGTCTGACGGTTATAAATATTGAAGCCGGTGATATCGGATGCCATAACGTCGGGCGTAAACTGTGCGCGCTTGAACTTCAGTCCAGCCGCCGCCGCAAGTGCCGCCGCAAGTGTGGTCTTACCGACACCGGGAACGTCCTCGATCAGCACGTGACCGCCGGCAAGAAGAGCCGTGACCAGCATGATGATTTCATGGCGTTTACCGATAACGACCTTTTCAATTTCGGCAACCAGTGCCTGTGCTGTCGCGTGGACATCACCCAAAAGTTCTGCCGCTTCTGCGGGTTTCATCTGCATTTCATTGTTCATATGGTTCATCCTTCCTTTTTGATTGGTTTTTCCGTTGTTTGATTTGTTTTTATTATACTATAAATGATGAATGCTGTCAAGAAAAAATCGGTATAATCCCATGATTTTTTTGTGTAATTTGATAAAGATGCAAAACCGTTTAGATGCTTTTCCTGTTGCCCTGCACAACATTGCGCGGGTAGATTCCGTTTTTTTCACAGCATTTGAAAACATTTGGTAAAAAACGTATCGGGTACTGTATTTTTCCGAAAAACTATGATATAATATAGGCAGACATTCCGAAACAAAAAGAGCACCTCTGCCGCGTCATATCTGACACGCCGGTACTCTTTTCTGTCGTGATTGTGTTTTTCTCATACTGTCATTACTCCCAAAGTCGGAAAACGAAATCCGTCTTACAGGATCACGTCTGCATATTCCTCATCCCGTCTGCACAGCGGGCTTGTGCCGTTGTCATAAGCTTCACGCTCTGCATGGTACGCTTCGATTACGGCACTCTCCAAAGTCGAGCGGAATTCCACGTTGATCGGATGAACGATGTCGCGGTATGTGCCGTCGGGATTCTTGCGGCTGGGCATAACAATAAAGAACTTGTCTCTTGCATAAATTACCTTGATGTCGTGGACTGCCAATGCATGATCAAAGGTCACGGAGACGATGGCCTTCATAGGACCTTCGTCAAAAAGCTTTCGGATTTTGATGTCTGTGATGGTCATGGATATGTTTCCTTTCGGTGTTTTTGATGCTTCTGTCGCGTCTGTTATTATTATACACGAAAAATGTGAAAAATGTAAATGCAAAAAGCAAGGAATTTCTGAATAATTTATTACGGGATTATGACGAAAAACACGAGAACTGTCGATGATTTCAAAATTATAACTATTTATAAAGAAAACTGTCAATATGGAGGAACTATTTATGGGGCATGCAAACAATTGCATAATTATGCACTCTATACAAGAGCTGGAACAACTGCTGCCTAATGGCTGCGCGCTCTTCTTCATCGGCATCGGCGGCGTCTCGATGAGCGCACTTGCCATGATCGCCAAAGAAAAGGGATACCGCGTCTCAGGCTCCGACCGCGCAGCGTCACGCAACACGGAAATGCTGTGTGATGCCGGTATCACCGTATATCCCGTACATGATGCGGCAAACATCGCAGACTGTGATGCTGTCATCTACAATGCCGCAATCGGTGAAGATAACCCTGAATATGCCGCGGCAAAAAAGGCCGGTATTCCGCTGGTCTACCGTACCTGTTTTCTGTCATTTCTGATGCGCGGATACCGCCACGGCATCGGCATCGCCGGCATGCACGGCAAAACAACCACCTCAGCAATGCTTTCCCATTTGTTTCTTTATGCCGGACGTGATCCCGCCATTCTGATCGGTGCACCGATTCCCGAGCTTGGTCACGATTTCCATTCCGGCACGGGAGAGGACTTCATCTTTGAAGCGTGTGAGTACAAGGATTCTTTCCTTTCCTTCCATCCGAGCATTGCCGTCGTTCTCAATGAGGAAATGGACCATCCCGACTATTTCAAGTCACTGGAGCAGATCAAAGAATCTTTCCACAAGTATATGGAAATTCCCGGCGAGGGGGGCATCGATGTCGTCAACGCAGACGATGAAAACGTACTCGACAGCGTCCGCGGCTGTCATGCGGCATGCGTGACCTTCGGTATTGTAAATCCGGATGCGGAATACCGTGCGGCTGATATCACATATCCCGACGGATGTGCCGCGTTCACGGTGCTTCACAACGGTGAACCGTTCTGCAATATGCATCTCTCCGTTCCGGGACAGCACAATATTCTCAATGCACTCGCATGCGTTGCCGCCGCAGACAAATGCGGTCTTTCCCCGGATGTTATTGCCGCGGGGATTTCCACCTTTACCGGTGCCGGCCGCCGCATGGAATTCAAAGGCGTACTGAGGGACTGCGCGGTCCGTGTTCCCGTATATGACGATTTCGGTCATCATCCGTCCGAGGTCCGCACAACGCTTGAAGGCGCACGCCGTATGAATTACCGCAGACTGCGCTGTGTCTATCAGCCGCATACATTCTCCCGTACTGCCGAACTGTTTGAAGATTTTGTCACAGCGTTCGATGGATGTGATGAGGTGTTCTTTGCGGACATCTATGCTGCACGTGAAACCAATACCTACGGCGTCACATCAGAGCAGCTTGCCGACCGGATTGCC
>JAFYTT010000327.1 GCA_017558715.1 Clostridia bacterium
CGAGTCAGCGCTGAAATCTGTGCATAGTTTGTGCGGATATCTTTGGACGGTCTGATGGAGATTGCATGATTCATGATGAGTCCTCCTTTGTGTTTGGGTAGTAATATTATATCACAATTCTGCTACCTTGTCAATGCGAAAATATGTGTATTGCTTTGAGTATGAGATATGTATTGAAAATATTACGGAAAAAGCCGAATTTTTACCTATTTTTGTCTTTACAAATTGCAGCAGAGGAAGCATACTTGCCCCTGCGACGGCGGTGCCGTCTACCCCTTTGTAAACTTGCAGTCTGCGTCTTCCAGACACCGACTGCAATCATATGGTTTGAAATAAATTTCAAACCGCATCACGTTGACCGTGCTGAAAAAGGTACGGTCATTTTTCATTGTTCGGAAGGAGGAACAACCCAAAATGCCAAATCCGTACTTTGATATTTCCATCGTCAAATGCAAAGAAAAGCAGTCTGCGATTGCCGGTGCTGCGTATCAAAGCAACGACCGATTATATTCAGAATATAAGAAAGGAACGGGCTGAACATCGATCAGCGAGAAAGAGAACAGGGGATATGGAATGGTAATGATACCGATCATTGGCTGCAGCATTAAAATCTGTGTTTTTCGTATCCACGTCAGATCTTCGAATCCTGTGAGGATTGTGTATACACAAGGTATTCCTCTTCCCCGTCGACACGGACAACAGGGAGGCGCTCCACATCCACTCTCCCGTGATACGAGCGGTGGTTGAATTTTGCTTCAGGTCAGATTTTCTCCTCTCGAAATGGATTTTGAGAATATTGTACCATAAAATTTCAGATTTTGCAATCGAAACAATAAAACCATTGAAATCAATTTTTTAAATTGGACAAACACATCGATCTGGCAAACATAGAAATCCTATTTGATTTTGCTGCAGGTGATGTATTCGATTTAGTTTCCCAAAAATCTTGACAAACAACAAAAAATATGTTATAATGAATAATAATTTAGTTTATTTCGAATTTAAAACGTTTTAAAACGGGGTGCGAAAACGAAATTCGCCTTCGTTTTTATCAAATATGCAGAATTAAAACGTTTTAGATTTATTTTGTCTACAGCAAGAGGCATTCAAAATGACAAAAAGAGTAGTAACCATTCGCGATATTGCGCGGGAAATCGGGGTATCGGAAGCAACGGTTTCTCTTGCGCTGAACGGAAATCCTGCGGTAAAAGCAGAAACACGCCAAAAGGTCAAGGATACCGCGGCGGCGCTGGGGTACGTTCCGAATACCAATGCAAGACGACTTGTTCTCAAGCGCAGCGGTGTCGTCGGCATCGTTGTTCCTGAAATTGAAAATATCTATTATGCGGTTCTTGTACGGGAGCTGTCGGAGAGAATGGCGGATGGGGGATATTCGCTGTCGATCTTCATTTCATCAAACGATCCGGAAAAAGAGCACCGCGCCGTGTCTGATATGATTGCCGCCCGTGTTGAGGGGATCATCTATGTTCCCGTGAATACGGCGCTGTCGGATCAGAGAACCAAAAATCTGCTGCTTGGCTCAGGCATTCCGACGGTCTGCATGTCGACGGTGACCGAAGGGATGAACTGTGTGCTCTGCGATCTGGAAGGCGGCATGAAAACGCTGGTTTCTTACCTTTTGGAAAAGCAGCCGAGCTCCATTTTATATCTTGGCGGTCCGCAAGGCATGTATACGCTGGACTGCCGTCGACAGGCGTTTTTAGATGCGCTGCAGCAGAAGCATGTCCGGTCGGATGTCCGTGCGCTGCCGTCGGTTAACTATACCTGTGCGCAGGAAGCAGCGCGGACGATCCTGTCCGATCTTCCCGATATCATTGTCTGTGCCAATGACTTCATGGCGCTCGGCGTTGTGAATCTGTTTGCGGAACGCGGCATTTCCGTGCCCAACGATGTCATGGTAACAGGCTTTGATGACAGTATTTTCTCCGTGACATCGCCGGTTCCGCTGACAACGGTGCGCCAGGATCTGCACACGATGGCGATCCGAACGGCAGAGCTTCTTCTGCATATGATCGATGACCCGAATGTTCGCGAGGATGTCCGTATTCCGACCGAACTGATTATAAGAAAATCAACACAGAAAAAGGAGATAGACGCATGAAAACCTACTGCAATCCCTTATCGATCCCCGATGTGCCGTCGGGTCGTTGGCTGGATACCGATCTGACACGCCGCGATCCGCGTGACTTCAAGGACTACCGCTCCATCTCCGATCCTTCCGTTGTCTATCATGACGGAAAGTGGATCCTCTATCCCAGCTATTCCGTTGCGTATGTGACCGAGGATTTTGTCAACTGGGAGCATGTCGATATCGGTGTACCGCACATGCGCTACAGCCCTGCGGTTGCATGCTTCCGCGGCAAGTGGTATCTGGCGGGACACTCTATGTCTGAGCTGTACGTCGCCGACAGCCCAACGGGACCGTTCACACTCTGCGGTCATTTCCATGACCATCTCGGTAATCTGGTCAAGCACTCGGATCAATGCCTGTTTGCCGACGGCGAACATCTGTATATGTACTGGATCGGCTGTGTCGGTCCGACGGGTGATGATGACGTCGAATACGTCACGGGTACCCTCGGTGTCGAGCTTGATCCAGACGAGCCGTGGAAGCTTTTGCATGAACCTGTCTGGATCAACCGCTTTGATACGGACCGAACATGGCAGCGCATGGGCGAGCATCATCAGAACGGACGTATGGGCTGGGTCGAGGGACAATGGATGCACAAGATCGGCGACCGTTATTATCTGCTGTATTCGGGCTCGGGAACGGAATTTTCTACATATGCATGCGGCATTGCAATCTCCGATGAGGGTCCGCTGTCTGGCTTCCGTCCGCAGAAGAACCATGACCCCTTGACCTACAAGCGTCACGGACTTGTCCGCGGTGCGGGTCACGGATGCATTGTCGACGGTCCGAATAACACGCTCTGGACGTTCTACACCAACATTTTCTGCTTTAACCACATGTATGAACGCCGCATCAGCATGGACCCGCTTGGTATTGACGAAAATGGAGAACTTTACTGTAATGCATTGACCGAAACGCCGCAGTATGCGCCCGGTGTGCTTGCCCATCCCGAAGATGGCAACGATGCGGGATGGCTGCCGCTGACGTTTATGCAGCGCCCGACGGCTTCCTCCTGTGCACCCGGCAGAGACGCGATTTACGCCTCCGATGAAAGTGTGCTTTCGTGGTGGCAGCCGGCAGACGACGATACCGCACCGACGTTGACATTCCGTTTAGGTGATGCGACACGATACAACATTCACTCGGTACGCCTGATCTGGCGCGACATCGGCATGGAAACGATGGAAGGCATTTACCCCGGCGCGTTCCAATATGTTGTGGAATACGCACCGACACCCGCGCTTGACGCGTGGGAGATGCTGATCGATGCATCGGAAAACACGCGCGATCTTTGCATTGACTACCGCGAAACGGAATGTGTCAAAGCATATGGTATTCGTCTGCGCATTCTCGGTGCGCCCAAGGGGATTACACCCGGTGTTGTTTCGCTGACGGCATTCGGTGATTTTGTGAAAGAAAAATAAAAATATATTGGAGAACAATCCCATGAACAACATGAAAAAAAGACTTTCTGCACTTGCAATTCTGGCATCGATCCTGCTGATCGGCTGTGCCGCAGACAAAGGCGACGCCAAAACTGATGAAACTGTCGACGCAAATACCG
>JAFYTT010000328.1 GCA_017558715.1 Clostridia bacterium
ACCGCTTGTCCAATTGACTGCGTTCGGAAAAATAGCAGAGGATCAACTGTTTCAGTTGGAAGAACGGTATCCTTTTGTCCGCATCGGATGTTTTGTTATCATGCCGGACCATATTCATGTTCTGATTCAGCTGATCAGCCGGGGAGCGGAAGAAAACCCTCGGACCGATTTGAACGGAATCATATGTGCGTACAAATCATTGGTTGTCCGGCAGATTCAAAACGAATACCGTTATTACGACAAAATTTTCCAAACATCGTATTTTGAACATGTGCTCCGCAATCGCCAGGATTATGAGGAAACAGAAAAATACATCAGAAATAATCCTGTACGCTGGTATTTCAAAAACCGGATATAAGATACGAACGACGGAGCCTTTGATGGGCACTTCGTCGGAGGATTCCTCGTATTTACGAAAAAGAACGGCGGGAGACAGAGCCACAGTGACTACGGTGTATCGGACGCGTCTGCGCATATCATATCCGCATTCACACAAATTTCACACCACAAAAATCATCAAACCTCTTGCAAAACCCGCTGAAATTTGATATACTTATACCATATGGATTTGAAATAATCCAAAATCAAAAATTTATGTCAGGAGAATACCAAAATGGCAAACGACAAGATCAAGGTAGCCGTCATCGGCTGCGGTACGATTGCAAACGCTGCTCACATTCCCTCTTACATGGCAAATGATACCTGCGAAATCAAGTATTTCTGCGATATCATTCCCGAACGCGCTGACGCTGCTGTCGAAAAGTACGGCTGCGGTAAGGCAATCTATGACTACCACGAAATCCTGGACGATCCGGAAATCGAAGCAGTCTCCGTCTGTACCCCCAACATGGCTCACCCGACCATCTCCATCGACTTCCTGCGCGCAGGCAAGAACGTCCTCTGCGAAAAGCCCGCTGCAAGAACCTATGCAGAAGCACTTGAAATGCAGAAGGCTCAGCACGAAACCGGTAAGGTTCTGAATATTGGTGTCGTCAACCGCTTCAACGAAAACGTCAACCAGATCCGCAAGCTCATCGCTGACGGTGCGCTCGGTGAAGTTTACCACGTTTACGTTTCCTTCCGTGCACACAGATCCATTCCGGGTCTGGGCGGCGCATTCACCACCAAGGCAATCGCAGGCGGCGGCGCGCTGATCGACTGGGGCGTTCACTACCTCGATATCGTCATGTACTGTACCGGTGACCCGCAGCCCCTCACCGTTTCCGGTAAGGCATTCTGCAAGCTCGGTAAGGATATGAAGAACTACGTTTACGAATCCATGTGGTCCGAAATGACCAAGGACGTCGAAAACGGTACATACGACGTTGACGACTCCGTCACCGCATTCGTCCGCACCGAAGGTCCGACCATCACCCTCAACGGCGCATGGGCACAGAACATCGGCGTTGCTGATACCTACATCGACTTCCTCGGCGATAAGGCAGGTATCCGTCTGTCCTACGGCGGCGGCTTCACCATGTGGGGTACCGCTGACGGCAAGCTCACCTCTGAGGCGTTCAACACCAACACCTACCCGATGTTCCAGTGCGAAATCGACTCCTTCCTTAAGTGCATCCGCTCCGGCGAAAAGCTGCCCTCTCACATCGACCAGTTTGTCATCACCTCCAAGATGATGCAGGCGATGTACGATTCCTCCGAACTGGATAAGGAAATCGACCTCCGCTAATCGAATATGTCATCCCGACAGAAGCTGCCCAAACGGCGGCTTCTGTTTTTTTGCCTGCGGAATGGATAAAGCTCTGTTGACAAGCGTTGGCTTTGCCATAAACACAATAGCAAACGATGGCATTGCTATAACTGCGATAGCAAACGATGGCTTTGCCATAAATCCGATGGCAAACCATAGCAAACAGTCTCATATTCAGCCGCAGCTGCCTGATACCGGAGTATGCCGTGGGATGCCAACTCAAACGAAACCCAAACGTAACGTAACTCAAACAGAACTCAAACGTAACTCAAACCCAAACCCCAACCCAAGCCCAAACCAAACTCCGTCTGCGGCGGTGACTGTGATGCGGGATGAGACAGACACCGTTCGTTGTGTTTCGTGCTTCTTCGTGTACGGTTGGTGTCCGTTCGTGCACCTGCGGTTTTCGTTATGTCTGATCATTCCCGTCAACAAACTCGTATTTATGTTCCTTTCTCGCCGCATTATCCCGTCAATTCAATCACAAAACACATAACAACTGTATTGTTTACAGAAAATTTACACTATTTTCATGTATTTGTATAGACATTTGTTCTTTTATGTGGTACAATATTGCAAACTTCAGTTCTTGTCTTTGCGTCATCCGCGCCCCTGCTGCTGCAGAAAAAACGACAGTCACAAGCAGAAAAAGAAAGAGAAAAAAAGAGCAGAAAAGAAAAAGAAGCAAAAAGAAAAGAAGAGAAAAAAAGAGAAAGAAAAAGACCAAATCCAAATCCAAACGCTCTTACCAAATCCAAATCCAAATCCATATCAGAGATGCCCTTTGAACCGACGGACAGATACCGTGTCCGGGCAGCCCGGTCAAAGACTGATGGGATTGGAGTTGATAACGGGACGGACGATGAAGGATGGGTAGGATTCGGGATGGAAGGATGGATGAAACCGTGACAGGAAAAATTCTTCCGGTTAAGAATCCGACGGGTACTTTCCGCTCAAAATGCTTCCGAATCTTCACAAAACCGCTTGCAATTTTTCCCGAAGTGTGATATCATAAAGACAACGAAAATGCTACAGAAACGAGGTATACTCCCCATGAAAATCAGCTGCTGTATTCCCGGCGGATCGTTTATGCCGCAGGGCGAACAGGAAGTCCCGATGTCCTCCTATGACCGTCTGACCGAGGGCTGCCGTGTGATGCGCGAGCTCGGCTACGATGCCGCAGAAGCCACCGTCGGACTCATCATGGCACTGTCCGAGGACGAGGTCACCGCTCTTCAGAACGCCTACAAGGCAGGCGAATTTTCGCTGGATGCCTGCAACAGCTTCATTCCCGGTCACCTGCCGATCATCACCGACGAAGAAGGTACGCAGAAGCTCTATGCCTTTGTCGAGGATGCCATCGCCCGTATGTCCTCCATCGGCATCCGATACGTCGTGTTCGGCTCGGGTGCTGTCCGCCGTATTCCCGAGGGCTATGACCGTGATGCGGCACAGGAGAAAATCGATGCGTTTATCCGTCAGGTCGATGCCTGCTGTGAGAAATACGGCATGACCTGCGTCATTGAGCCGCTGAATAAGGCCGAAACCAACTGGTGCAACTCCGTCGCCGAGGGTGCCGCTGTTGTCCGCCGTCTGAACCTCAAAAACGTCCGACTCCTTGCCGACGGCTACCACATGTCCAAAGAGGGTGAGCCGTATTCCGTCCTCGTTGAAAACCGCGACATTCTGACCCATTGCCACATCGCATCCGCCGACCGCAAGATCCCCGGCACGACCGACTACGAAGCGGGCTTCCTCGAAACGCTGAAGAACATCGGCTACGACGGCATTGTCACCGTCGAGTGCGGCTTCGGCGATTTCCGCAAAGAAGCAAAGATCGCGGCGGAATGGCTGCGGGAGAAGCTGGCAAAGTAAAAAACAGATCGCGGCAAATACCCTGTAGGGGCAATGCTGTCAACTTGAGAAGATGTCGGCTTCAAAGAGCGCGTAGGGCGAGGGCTTGCTCCCGCCGCAACGTATCAAATTTGATGTCGGAAATGTCAGAAAATATAGATTTCCCATATTTGGAAGCAAAAATCGATATGTTGTTCGCCCACAACTACGCGGCAATTGGAACGCCATCATTCATCCCCCCAAAACCTCAAAGAAAGGAACCTTTTGCAAACGCGAAAGTCCCGGTGACCATCATGACGAAATTACAACCCAACGGAACCCTCTGGCTTGATACCGACGGCAATCCCATCCACGCACACGGCGGTCACATGCTTGTACACGACGGCTGGTACTATTGGTACGGTGAGGATCGGCGCGATGACATCTATGTGTCGGTCTACCGCTCCAAAAACCTTGTTGACTGGGAATTCCGCCGCCATGTGCTGACGGTTGACTCACCGTGTGAGGGATATCGCGTCCGCACCGACCTTGCCCTGTTCCATGAGATGAACGGCGTGAAGAAGAAGGTCAACATCGAACGTCCCAAGGTACTTTACAACGCAAAGACGAAGAAATTCGTCATGTGGGCGCACTACGAAAACGGCGAAAACTATCTCGACGCACGCGCCTGCATTGCAACGTGTGACACGCCCGACGGTGCGTTTGTCTACCACGGCAGCTTCAATCCCTACGGCAATATGTCCCGCGACTGCACACTGTTTGTCGATGCGGAGAACGATCCGTATTTCGTTTCCGCCTCGCGCGACAATGCAGACCTCGCGGTCTACCGTCTGACCGAAGACTACATGAACGTCGACCGTCAGGTTCATACGCTGTTCCAAGGGGAGTTCCGCGAAGCACCGGCGCTGTTCTACCGCCGCGAAAACGGAAAGTATTACCTGCTCTCCTCCTGGTGCACCGGCTGGCGTCCCAACCAGGGAACCTGTGCAACGGCGCACAAGATGAACGGCAGATGGTCGCTCAACTATCCCTTCGGCGACGAAACGACCTTCCGTTCCCAGCCCGCCTTTGTCCTGCCGTACGAAAAAGAAAACGGCGAAACCGTCTTTTTGTACTTTGCTGACCGTTGGGGCGGCGGCGACGATGAACTGGTTCAAAAGTATGAAAACCCGTATTTCCTGTCGTCCTACATTGTTCTGCCTATTCGCTTTGACGAATATGACCGCGCGTATATCAAGTGGTGCGATGCGTGTGAGATCTGATTTGAATCAGGAATGAGAAATTAGAAATGGTTTCCGGAAAGGAGACTTCCATGATAAGACAATACAACATCCCCTTTGAAGAAGAAGTCATGCCTTTGTTCATCGGCGGCGTTTCGGTCGTGGGGCTGATCGCGCTTGTCATCGGCTGTCTTCTGTTGTACCGCAATCGGCGCGCGCTGTGTCTGTTTCTCGGTCACATGGCGAGTTTGGCGGCGGCAATGGTGTTTCTGATTCGCTGTCTGTTCGGCGGCAGACTCGGCATTGTCGTGCCGGATTTTCATGCATCAAATTTCCATTCCGTCAATCTTGGACTGTTCGGCGTATTCTGGGCGTTCTCGATGATGTTCCTTTTGCTGATGATATTCGCTCTGCAGAAAAACCGTGCATCATTGTCGGAAAACAGGACAAAATAACCGATACGACCCATCAAAATCACTTGACAATGCCCATGAAATTTGGTATAATAAAGATAATATGTTATATAAGGAGGATTTTCCCATGAAAACTTACAAGTGCAAGGTCTGCGGCGAAGTCTTTACCGTTGCAGACGGCGAAGAAGCAGTCTGCCCCAAGTGCCGCCAAAAGGGTGATAAGCTGGAACTGATTGCCAACAAGTACGCAGGCACCAAGACCGAAAAGAATCTGGAAGCTGCGTTTGCAGGCGAATCCCAGGCAAGAAACAAGTACACCTACTTTGCATCCGTCGCAAAGAAGGAAGGCTATGAACAGATCTCCGCGCTGTTCTTAAAGACCGCCGACAACGAAAAGGAACACGCAAAGTTGTGGTTCAAGGAACTTGCAGGTCTGGGCAATACCGCCGAAAACCTGCTCCATGCGGCTGAAGGCGAAAACTACGAGTGGACCGACATGTATGACGGCTTTGCAAAGGACGCAGAAGCAGAAGGCTTTGTTGAGCTTGCTGCCAAGTTCCGTCTCGTTGCGGAAATCGAACGCCACCATGAGGAACGCTATCGCGCGCTGCTGAAGAACGTCGAAACCGCCGCTGTCTTTGCCAAGAGCGAAGTCAAGGTCTGGGAATGCCGCAACTGCGGTCACATCGTCGTCGGTACGAACGCACCCGAGCTGTGCCCCACCTGCGCACATCCGCAGAGCTACTTTGAAATCCACGCTGAAAACTATTGATTCCAAGTCAAAAAACAGCCACCCGACCGTTTGGCGTGATACTCTTAACAGAGTATCACGCCGGTTTTATTCGCCTGCGGCGAGTGATATTGCTTCGCAGTGGTATTCGTCTTACGACGAGTGATATTCGCTGCGCGAGTTTTATGGCGAATAAAATATCACTGAAGCCGTAAGGCTTCAATATCACTATTGCGACAGCAATAATATCACTCCGACGAAGTCGGAATATCACTTGACTGATTGGCGGCTCTTTGTTTTTTGGGGTATGCGCAGGCGGCTGCAAATTTCGCTGTAGTACGCAGCAATTTTGATGGAGAAAATGTTAGAAAATATAGATATTCCACGTTTCATAGCCCAAATTGGTATGTTGTGCGCCCATCGCGGCGGCACCAAGGCACCGCCCTACAGTCACGGAGGAGTGTCTGCGTCGACCATAACAACCATCCAATCCCCCTACCACCCTCTCAACCACACGGAATACATTTGCATTTTTTTGCAATTTCCCCGAATTTTTTTCCAAAGCCCATTGACAAATCCGAAAAAGAAGCGTATAATGGGTGACAACAAAATCCACAAAGGAGGAGCAGTCATGTTTACGAATATGTTTTATTACTTTTATTTCTTTAACATGGGCTGCCCGTCTTTTGTGATACCCGAGAAGTAACCAATCTTTTCGGCAACCAAAAAAACGGACAGTCCGCATTTGCTGTGTTTTCATGAACACAATGGCATGCGGACTTTTGTTTTTGGAAAAAACAAAATCTATGAAAAAGAGGTACAAAATCATGCAGATGCATTTCCACAGAAAGCTCCCGATTCCCAAAGAGGTCAAGGCAGAATACCCCGTCACCGAAGAAATGGCACAAATCAAAGCCGCACGCGATGAGAGCATCCGCGCCGTGTTCGACGGAACCTCCGATAAATTCCTGCTCATCATCGGTCCGTGCTCGGCAGACCATAAAGAACCCGTTTTGGAATACATGTCCCGCCTGCGCAGAATCGAGGAGCAGGTCAAGGATAAGATCGTCATCATCCCGCGCATTTACACCAACAAGCCGAGAACAACCGGTCAGGGCTACAAGGGTATGCTCCACCAGCCCGATCCCGAGGAAAAGCCCGATATGTATAAGGGCATCGTCGCCATCCGTGAGCTGCATCTGGCGGCACTGCGCGATTACGGCTTCTCCTGTGCCGACGAAATGCTGTACCCCGACAACTACCGCTACCTGTCCGATCTTCTGTCGTACGTTGCGGTCGGTGCACGCTCGGTGGAAAATCAGGAACACCGTCTCGTCGCCAGCGGCATCGGCGCACCGGTCGGCATGAAGAACCCCACCGGCGGTGACCTCAGCGTCATGATGAACGCCATCGTCGCATCCCAGTCGTCCCATACGTTCATCTACCGCGGCTGGGAGGTCACAAGTGACGGCAATCCGTATGCACATGCGATCCTGCGCGGCTATCTCGACAATTCCGGCAGAAGCATTTCCAACTACCATTACGAGGATCTGCTCCGCGTGGAGGAGCTTTACGAGAAATCGAATCTCACCAATCCGTCGGTCATCGTCGATACCAACCACAACAACTCCGGCAAGCAGTATCTGGAGCAGGTGCGTATCGCCAAAGACATCGTCCACAGCCGCCGCGAAAACCCCGTCATCCGCCGTCTCGTCAAGGGTCTGATGATCGAAAGCTACCTTGAGGACGGTGCCTGCAAGCCGGAGGAGCACATCTTCGGCAAGTCCATCACCGACCCGTGCCTCGGCTGGGAAAAGACCGAACAGCTGATTTACGATATCGCGGAGAAACTGTAAACAGAATATTGACAGAAAAATCCGATGGAGATTTCGGGTGACAATGGCGGCTCCGATGATACGTAGGGACAGGCGTCCTCGACTGTCCCTGTGTCTGCATTGAAATACAGGACAGTCGGGATAAATCCCCGGACACCTGTCCCTACAACCACAGAGAATCCGCCTGCGACACCCATAACCATCATCAATCCCCTACATCACACACAAAAAGGAACCAAATCATGTCAAACAAATTAGAAAAAGCCCGCGCCATCATCAACGAAGTCGATGCACAGATGGCCCAGCTGTTCGTGCGGCGTATGAAAGCGGCAGAGCTGGTCTGCGCGCACAAAATGGAATACGGACTGCCGATCCTCGATCCCAAGCGCGAGGAAGCCGTGATTGAAACAAACGCCGCGCGCATCGAGGATGAGACGCTTCGCAGCTATTATATCGACTGGCTCAAAAATATGATGCGTGTCTCCCGCGCGTATCAGTACCGGATGCAAAGCGGTCTGCGCGTGGCATACAGCGGTGTGGAGGGCGCGTTTGCCCATATCGCCGCAGGCAGAATCTTCCCCGAGGGAAACCGTATTGCACACAGCGACTTCAAGGCGGCGTATGAGGCGGTCGTGAGCGGTGACTGCGACGTCGCCGTCCTGCCCATCGAAAACAGCTACGCAGGCGAGGTCGGACAGACCATCGACCTGATCTTCTCGGGCAGTCTGTACATCAACGGCATTTATGAGCTGGAAATCCGACAGAATCTGCTCGGTCTGCAGGGCGCATCCGTCGGGGATATCAGGACGGTCATAAGCCACCCGCAGGCACTCAGCCAGTGTCACGACTATATCGAGCGGCACGGACTTTCGGCAGAGGAAGCCACCAACACCGCCCTTGCGGCAAAGCGGATTGCAGAGTCGGGCGACAAATCCCTCGGTGCGATTGCCAGCGCGGAAACGGCGGAGCTGTACGGCTTGCAGATTCTCGATGCCAACATCAACACCAGCGGCGAGAACACCACACGCTTTGCCGTGCTTTCCCGTGCGAGAGCGTCTTCCCCGTCGATGACCGGCACAGTCCTGATGTTCTCGGTCAAACATGAGGCAGGCTCCCTTGCCAATGCCCTCTCCATCATCGCCCGATACGGCTACAATATGACGGCACTGCGCTCAAGACCGATGAAAAAACAGTCGTGGCAGTATTATTTCTACGTTGAAATCGACGGTGTGACCGATACCGAGGACGGCGAAGCCATGCTCACCGAACTGCGTCGGGAATGTGACCATCTGAAGATCGCAGGAACCTTTGCGCCGCACAGGGAGATATAATTAGAAATTAGAAATTAGAAATGAGAAATGAAATCGGTTTGAAGCAGGTGCCTGCAATGAAGTCCAATTTCTAATTTCTCATTTCTCATTGATTTACATCAGCGGTGCAAATGTCCGCAGAATCGACAGCCACAGACGGCGGACGAATGTCATTTTGCCAAGCACATCCTCATGCACCTCCTCGGATTGTGCAATCGTCGATACGATATCGTCGCGCACAGCGGTGACGGAAGACGTGTTGTACATCCAAACGGCGTTTTCCAGATGCAGATACAGCGAACGGTAGTCGAAGTTGATCGAGCCGACTACGGCGAAACGGTCATCGGTGACCATCGACTTTGCGTGAATGAAGCCGGGCGTATACTCATAGATGCGCACGCCGGCATCGAGAAGCGGCTGATAGTGCGAGCGCGTTAAGAAAAAGACCGATTTCTTGTCGGGAATGTGCGGCGTGACAATGCGGACATCGATCCCGCTTTTGGCGGCGGTCTGCAATGCCCCGAGCAGCTCATGGTCAAGAATCAGATACGGTGTCGTGAGATAGATATACCGCTCGGCGCGCGTGATCATCTGGAAATAGACCGTCTCCCCAACCAGCTCTCCGTCGGCGGGAAGGTCTGTGTACGGCTGAACAATGCCGTTTTCGATGCGCGGCGCGTCGGTTTTTGCGGGCAGATACAACTGATAATCCGTTCCCGTGCGCGTGTCGGCATCCCAGACCGCAAGAAACTGTACGGCAACACTCCACGCCGCATCACCCGTCAGCCGCACCGCAGTATCCTTCCAATGCCCGTGCTTTTCGCGGACATTGATATACTCATCCGCCAAATTGATGCCGCCGACAAACGCGACATTCCCGTCAATGACAGTGATCTTGCGGTGGTCGCGGTTGTTGGGACGCGGCGAGAGAACGGTGTTGAACGGATTGAAGACGTGCGCTTTGATGCCGCGCTCACGCAGAGTACGCTCATAGGCAATCGGCAGGGTCAGCATCGAGCCGAAATCGTCGTACATCACGCGCACCTCAACACCCGCGGCGGCACGTTCGGTCAGAATGTCGAGCACCGTGTTCCAGAATGTCCCCTCCTCAATGATGAAGTATTCCAGAAAAATATAGCGTTCTGCCCGCGCAAGCGCCTCACAGAGTGCGGCAAACATCGCCTCGCCCGTCGGATAGTAGTCCGTCGCCGTATTGCCGATGGGCGGACAGCCGCTGGCGTTTTTGATATAATGCGAGATCAGCGCGGCATCGCGTCCGTGCAGTGCCATCGCCGCATCATCCTGCGTCCGAATCGCACCGTGCGGAAGTGCGTCCCCCTGTATCATTTCGTACTGCGTGCGCATATTGACCCCTGCATCGTTCAGACGGCGGTTTTTGTGATGCCCGCCGAACATCAGATACAGCAGTCCTCCGAAGATCGGCAGCGTGAACAGCGGAATCAGCCATGCGATCTTGATGGCGGGATTGCTGTTTTTGTTGATGATATGAATCGCGGCAAGCAGAGAGAGCACCATGCACAAAACAAAAAAGTACGGAATCCAGGTATGCATCCGGACAAACAGCCAGATGAGCACCGCAATCTGAATCGACGCAAACAAAAGCACATAGACCATGCGCTGGAAAATGATATGAAAATGACGGTTGATATACCGCCGTGCGCCCACAGAAATATGCGCGTCGGTTTGTTTTTTGCGTGACAAGTAGGTATGCCTCCGTTCCTTAATTTTCTGACTTTATTATATATCGGAATTATTGCGGTAATGTGAAATAAATAAGAATACTTTGTATCAATCGTTATGCAGATGAATTAAAAGAAATGCTCGGCGAAAATCACAATCGTTGAGCATTTCTTTTAAGTATTTCATTTGTTAAAGCCAATATAACTCGAAAAACCAAGCAAATAAATTGCCATTGCAATAGATATGCCCTGCGAATCAGCAACATTTTGAAGTTCTTGCATTACGGTATCTTTGGGAGTTTTGATATCCGCATTCATAACAACCGATTCGATAACCTCTGGCAGAACCATGCACATTTGATAAAAAGCATCTTCTTGACCAGTTACAAGAGCATAGAACTTATCAAGGCTTACACGTCGAATCAATCTATGAGACACCTTGCGCTTGTCTACAGTCGTTTCCCATTTAATATCTTGTGATGCTTTCGCAATTGCTTCTACAAGATAGCATGCACAATCATCATCCTGTAATAATTGATCCTGCATTTTTATATAAGTCTTTCCTGCAGCGGATGAATTCATGGTATTATGTTTATTCTTCATTTCAACATATACGGTATGAACACAGTCTCCTGTTGCAAGATGAATACCATTTTCATCTGTAAGGATGACATCCCATCCACCCTCTTTTCCGTTTTGCGGAACATGGCATTTCGGAATATATTGAAAAATCTTCTGATGAAAATATCCGATATCATTATTGTTTGACTTGTCACGCTGTCGGAAGATTTCATTCTTAACAATTTCTTCCCACGAAGAATGGTATACAATTTTATCAAAAATCAATTTGACAGGATCAATGATATTACTATTGAAACGATCAATATCGTATGAATCCAGTTTTTCACCGTATTTTTCGATAGTTGCAATTACGTGATTCTTGAAATCATCTTCTGATATAAAATTCAACGGCCACATGCTAATTCCTCCAAAGCAGATTTGATAGATAAACCAATTTCTTTCGCAAGATTAACAGGGACTGCATTCCCAACCTGTTTATAACATTCAGTCAATTTCCCGCAGAATTGCCACTCATCAGGAAATGTCTGAAAACGAGCATTTTCTCTATAGGAAAACGGTCTCACTTCAAGAGGATGACACCGATCAGTCTGCTTCATACCGGGATTGGTTAAAACAGTAAGCGACGGTTCATCAAGACCAATTCTCCGTAAAATACCCGTTCTACCTCCTCCCATATCCCAACAGGTTTTCATATAAGCCTTCGCAATTACCGGATCAATATCTCTCCAGTAGCCCCCCGGCGGAACCAAAGCAAACACTGCGGCTTTACTTTCAGAATATTGCGCACATTCGGTAGAGGGCGGGTTGACATCCAATACAACATCACGGACTACAGGCTTATATTCATATTCAACAGGAAATTCGAAATGACACATATCCACAAGGTCATTTCTGATACCAATCGTAATTAATCGTTCTCTTTTCTGTGGAACTCCATAATTCCAAGCATTCAATACTTTATGGTGTGTGGTATATCCTTCTTCTTCGAATATTCCAAGAATAGTCTCATATGTTCTGCCGTTATCATGGGAAAGAAGCCCTTTTACATTTTCAAAGAGAAATATTTTGGGTTGAAGCTTATGTAAGAATGTTGCATAGTGATAGAACATTGTTCCGCGAACATCATGTAATCCAAGGCGCTTACCTGCATAACTAAATGATTGACACGGTGCACCGCCTGATAATAAATCCAACTCATATTTGGGAATATCAAATTCTTTTTCCAAATCCCGTGCAGCAGTCAATGCAATATCTTCACACAAAACATTCCAATTAGGTCTGTTTTTTCGTAAAGTATCAGCAGCATCACGATTGAACTCCACGAGTCCAATATGACTAAATCCTGCTTGCTCCAATCCCAAAGCAAGACCGCCAGCACCAGCAAATAGTTCAATCGAAGTATACATGGTATATAAGCCCCTTAATCACAGTTAATATCATGATAATTATATCACACTTTTCCTGAAAAAGCAATCATATTTTCATCAAAAAGTGCTGCAAGCATTTCTGCCTACAGCACTTCAATAAAAATTACTTTACTTCTTCTTTCTTGTCATGACAAATCCGACAACAGCGCCGACTGCCAGAACCGCGATGACAACTGCAGCCGCAAGGGGTGTAGCGGAACCGTCTTCCACCGGGAGAACATCGGTCTCGACGCCCGGTTCAATGGGATTCGTCACAGCTTCCGTCACAGGCTCGGTTTCGGGTGCCGGCGGGTAGCGAAGCTCGAGATTCTGCGCAAACAGCCAATCGATCAGTGCGCCGTTGGTCGTTGCGTAGTCCCAGATGTTGTGATCCATACCATCCATCGGCTCAAAGGTGATGCGTTCACCGCCTGCCGCGACGATGGTATTGTACATTTCCTCGGTGCCCGCAAACGGAACGGCAGAGTCGACCGTACCGTGCACACACCAGATCGGGATTTCTTTCAGAATATCCACCTTGGACGGGTCACCGCCGCCGCACAGCGGAACGCCTGCCGCAAAGATCGGCTCATGACGGACAAGCGCGTCCCATGTGCCGAATCCGCCCATGGAGATACCCATGATGTAGACGCGGTTGGTATCTGCGGCATAGGTATCAAGAACCTCGCCGAGGAGCTTGATGACGGTGGACAAAGCCTTGGACTCGGGGATTTCGTCGACGGAATAGTTGCCGTTCGTCCAGGGCCAGTCGACCCACTGTTCTTCGAGCGGACACTGCGGAACGAGGAAAATACAGTCGTCCATCAGCGCCTGACGTGTTTCGTAAAGCTCGTCAACGGCGTGGAACAGCTGCAGTTCATTGTCGCTGCCGCGCTCACCCGCACCGTGCAGGAGCAGAAGCACAGGGTATTCCTTTGCTTCGTCATAATTTGCGGGCAGATAGAGAACATACGGAATTTCATATCCGTCCAGTTCTTCGTTGACATAGACCTGCTTGAGCGTGCGTGCTTCCTCCGGTCGGACCGCCGAGACGGAAACAGACAGCGCACCGAGCAGCACGGTCATGCAGAGAAGGCAGGACAGGAGAAGTTTTGCTTTCTTCATGGTGATGCTTCCTTTCGTTGTGGTTTTTGGGGATGAATCAGGAGATGACGGCGACAAGATACGCGTATGGAGCGCGTCTGCGTCAACCGTAATCCACCATCCAATCCCATCTTTTACAATTTCAGCATCCGATCAATCTCCGCACCAATAACCTCCGCCATACAGAGGAAACCGATGTCATTGGGATGGCAGGTATCCACGGTACAGCAGTCGCGGTACTCGGCGGAGAACAGAGAGCAGCCGTCGATGTATGCGGCGCGTTTCGGATTTTCGGCGTAAGCCTTGCGGTAGGTCTTGTAGACAATTTCACGGCGCAGTGCGGCATCGTCGGTGTAGAGGTTATCGGGCTTTGTGACAAAGATGATCGGCAGATCGGGGTTCTTGTCACGAATCTTGCGGTACAGCTTTTCGTGCGTCGCTTCGAGATGCTCAGCGGTGGGCGCGTTGTGGTCGTAGTCGCAGACAAAGACGGACATGTCAAGGCTCGCCATATAATCGACAATCGCATCCTCACCTCTTGCAGAGCCGGAGAAGCCGAGGTTGATGTGGTCGATGTTTGTGCGTGCGGAGATGATGTTCTGATACGCGTTGCCGGGTCTGGACGCACATCCGCCCTGGGTGATCGAGGAGCCGTAGTAGACAACAGGCTTGATGTCTTCATACTTGACGCCGCCTGTCAGGGCAGAGCCTTCCTTCAATCCGATTTCCAGCGAGATGACATCGTTGTACAGGGGGAAATGAATCGTGTAGTCGTGCATTTTGCCGTCGTTGTACATGTGCTGTACGGATTCGTAGCCGTCCTTCATATCCCAGTTCGGCATAAAGGAGCGAATGTAGGTGTCAACCCCCATCTTGTGCTCGTAAAGGTCAAAGCCGGACATACCGATCAGCGGCATATGCGGCATATGGGTGACCGACTGCATCTTGCAGCGGATGGCGATATACGGCGAATCCGTCGAGAAACGGACACGACCGCCGGCAGTGTGGATGTGCAGACCGTAAACACCGGGATTGGTCGCTTTGGCAACCTCCTCCGGCAAACGGCGGAACACAGGCTGATTTTTGTAGTCATATAGACCGTAGACGGAAAACGGGTCACGGCGGACATCGATGAACACGACATCTTCAAGACCGAGCGCTTTTTCGACTTTCAGGTTTTTGTCAATTTCATCAATACGCATGGTGAGAGTCCTTTCTTTTGAAATTGTGAATAGAGGTGCGATGATGATTGCGGGTAACGGATACGGCTGGCGGTGCGCGCATCCAAGCCTTCCCTGGTGAGGGAAGGTGGCAAATTCCCATGGGGAATTTGACGGATGAGTCGTTCTAAGTAACTATCTTACACCGATTCGAGTCGTTCTCCAATTACGTTATTTCTTCATCTCATTCGCCGCAATCTCAACAGTTTTCAATAAATCCACACACACCGCACGAAAATTACGATTGATATCCCGATTTCCATACCGCTTCACAGAAATTCCGAGAGACTGAAAATAAGCATCACGCTTGGCATCAGCTTCTTTGTTTTCCGCCATCTGATGCTGTGCTCCATCGATTTCGATCACCAGTTTTCTTGATGCAATATAAAAATCAACAATATAATTTCCAATCGTATGCTGTCGATAAACGTTCATCGGCAGTTTTTTCAAAAAATCATACCAGAGATGAGATTCTTCGGGCGTCATTTCCGTGCGAAGTGCGCGAGCATTGGTTTTCAGATTTTTGTTGTAGGGGAGCATCTTGTTATTGGTTGGGTGATAGTGGCGGATGCGGAGAAAGGCGGTGCGCGAGACGACGACTCATCCGTCACGCCTGCGGCGCGCCACCTTCCCTCGCCAGGGAAGGCTTGGATGCGGTGCAAACCATCACCCTATCCGTCAACCGTTCACCCCATCGAATTTTATCACTTCTTATACATCAGTCTGTACGCATTGGTATTGCCATTCGCGCTTTCGAGCGTCAGGGTCATATCTTTTGCATCCACCCACGGCAGTTCACGGACAACCTTCGCGCCCTGCTTGTTTGCACACGCAGCAACCTCGCCGGTTTCCCAGTTGGCAAGCTCAATCACCTGATCGCCGATGGTCAGCGTTGCACGGACGGTATCGGAAACCGCTTCCGGTGC
>JAFYTT010000329.1 GCA_017558715.1 Clostridia bacterium
CGCGGTTGATGTGACGGAGTGTTTCGTCGTGTGCAGACTGCAGACCGAGCTCCACCGTCAGATCGGTTTTGGTATTCAATTCCGCAAGATAAGTCACGGTTTCGTCTGACAGACAGTCGGGGCGCGTTGCAATCGAAAGTGCGGGTATGGCCGCAGGGTTCCCGCTTTCATCGGTATAATGCAGAGCGGCATCATACAGGGTACGCAGATACTCCGTCGGTGCATATGTGCCGGAAAACGCCTGAAAATAAGGGATGGCGGGAAGGCGTTTGCCCCATTTTTCTGTCAGTCGCGCATATTCTCTTGCAAACTGTACTGCGGGCGGCAAAAATCCGTCCGAGCAGAAGTCTCCCGAGCCGCGTGCAGAACAGTAGGTGCATCCCAAGCCGCCGTTCTCACGGTTGGGACAGGAAAAGCCGCCGTCCAGCGGGATGCGCGCGCACTTGGTCCCGTATTTGTGTTTTAAGTAGTAGTCGTAGGTGTGATACCGCTTGTTGGTATCGGAATAGGGAAACGGACTTTGCATCGGCGGTATCTCCTTTCAGGTCTTTCCTTATATTATAAAGGATATCATGGAAATTTGCAAGATATTTTCACACAAAAGAAAGATTCCACACCGAAAAAGTGCGGAATCTTTTTGTAAGGTCTTATTTCAGGCGGGTGCCGCAGATATAGCACTGACCGCTTGTTTCGGGATTCGGAACAGCACATGCGGGGCACTTGATCTGCTTTGCTGGCTTTTCGACGCGGCGAAGCTGTTCTGCCTGCTTGTCGTCAGCCTTTGGCGTTTCGGCTTCAATCTTGGCGGTATCCTCGGCAGAAAGCTGTTTTGCACGGAGCGCACGCAGACGCGCAATCTGCTGCTCACGGGATTCCTCCTGTGCGGGACGCGTCGGTTCTGCTGCAGGTGCGGAAGTTACGGGAACGGCAGGTTCTTCTGCTTTGACCTGCGGCTGTACAACAGGCGCTGCGGGAGCGTTCTTTGCGGCAGCTTTGTCTTTCAGCACCTTAATATAAGCGATTTCCTCAGGGGTAAAGCTGATCTTCTGACCGGCCTTGACCGCTGCCATTTTACGCTTCAGCTCGGCAACAAACGCGGCATCGGGCTTAGGAGCAGGTGTCGGTGTGATCTGTACCGGTTCCGCAGGTTTCGTTTCCTGCTTGGGAGATGCGTCAGCCAGCGGCGCGGGTTCGTCAGCCGGTTCATCAATATCAATATGAACAGGCGTAACACGCGGCTTTTTTTCGGCACCGTCGCGGAGCGCATTGTTGAAGAAGTCGTCTTCCTGTTCCAGATCGGCCTGCGTCTTCTCCTTGGGAAGCATGATATCCCCGGTGGTGTCCTCGATTTCGGGCATATTGCCGACGAAGCGGTATCCGCATGTCGTACAGGACTTGTCCTGCGGCTTGCAGGCGGCACTGCAGCGCGGGCAATACTTCTTCTTCGGAATCAGAGCAATGATAAGGACAATCAGAAGCACGATCAGAAGTGCGGCACCGAGCCAGAGGAACAGGCAGACACCGTAAGGTGCGGGACAGAAGCCGCAGATGGGACAGATGTATTTCAGGTCACCCTCACCTGCCGTGTCCTCGGTATACAGCGGAAGGGTGATTTCGGTGAGGGGAGCAGTGACGGTCTCCTCGGGCTTTTTGTCAAAGGCGAGTGCCGCGGAGAAGGGAGAATTCAGCGGAATCTCTTCTGCGACATAACGCATCTGGACACGGATATACGCATATTCGTTGAGGTCTTCTCCTGCGATTGCAATGGAAATGTCACCTTCATCGGTAAGCGTCGGATAGGACAGAAGCTTACCGTCATACGGTGCCCATTCGCTTCCGTTGATGGAGATTTCAAGTGCATATTTGACGGTACCGCGATTATAAGCAAAACACCAGAACAGTGTATCACGAACTGTCGGATTGGGGGTGATATGGAAGGTCAGTGTTGTTGTTCCGTCCTCGGCCGTTTCAAAGCGGGGATCGGACAGGACGGGGGATTCCAGCGTTGTGGGATCTGCGACCAGGGAGTTTGACGCGCCGCAGTAGAACGGATCGGTGAAGGCGGTCTTGATATAATAAACCGTGCCGTCGGCGGCAGTCAGCGCGAGGACATAACGGGCGCGGATCGCCAGAGAAACCGTTTCGGTGTCGATGATCCAATAGGCAGGGTCTTCGGTGGCATCGTCGCTATCGTCGATGACCTTTTCTGTAAAGGTTTCTTCGGGGAAGAATGCACGGAACGCTTCTTCGTCAAAGCTGTGGGTGTGAGAATCGGAAAAGCCGGTATTCAGATCGAACTCCTTGAAGAGAACCTGCAGTGTTTCGGGACTCCACACCTCTGTGATACCGTCATCCGCTTCTGCATCATAGGACGAGGGGATGTCCATGCGGGTCTGGTCATACTGGATATAAAGCTGTGCATCGGACAGACCGTATTCCGACAGGAATGCGTCCTTCTCTTGCATCAGCGGACCGTACAGGGATCGGATGCTGTCGGAGTTGAGCAGGTGGATGTCGAGTTTTCCGTGTTCGCTTTCGTTTTGCGTCAGACGGGTAATGATCTTTGTGGGTCTGTCAAGCGCAAAGGTGACAACAGGCATCTCGCTCTGCCATGTCAGCGTGTGGTCGAGCGGATAGGTACCGTCCTCGGCAGCCGTACCGCCGACAATGCGGAATGCGGCAATATAGCCGGGAGCCAGTGTGTAAACGGGAGCATCGGAAACGGAAACCGCACGGAGAAATTCAGGCGATTCAATATAGGCGGGATCCTCAACATTGATATCGGCGGGCTTGTGGAAGCTGACGGCGAAAACCGGACGCGCGGTTTGTGCGGCATCGGTATCGGTTGTCTGCTCCATTGCGGTAATCGTGACCCAACCGTCGGGAACGGTGACAGGCGTTGTTGTATCCGTGGCTTTGTAGATCGCATAGCTGATCTGCAGGGGCAGATTTTCGGGGTTGTCGGCAAACAGATGGAAGCCTGTGACCGCCTCGGAGTAATCGTCGGCGCGCAGAAGCATCGGTTCAACGGAAGCCGTGGGTGCGTCCTCTGCCGATACCGCGATGGGGAACAGCGTGAGGAGCATGGCAAGGAGCATCAAAACGGCACCCAGCCGTGTGGACAGACGTGTTTTGATCATAATCGGAAGTTGTCCTTTCAGAATGAATTTGGATGTGGGGAATCAGTGCCGTTCAATGGCAAAGAAAAACGGCGAGGTGGGAGAGTTGATGATGCGCAGACGCGATACGGAGAATTTGCGTCGGTCAAGCTGTGACAGCATTTCGTCAAGCATATTGCCCTCGATCGTTCCTTCCTCGTGTCCGGGATATACAGCGACCAGAATGATGCCGTCGCGGTCAACAAGCGAAATTGCCGCTTCGACGGCTATACGGGTGGATTCGTGAAGCGTTGTTTTGGTACGGTCGCCGCCCGGAAGGTAACCGAGATTGAAAACGCCGGCACAGATCGGTTCGTGGATATAATCAAGAGCGTTCGCATGGGAATCGAGAATCAGCGTACAGCGGTCGGCAAGTCCCATCTCCTCCAGACGTGCACGGGTGGACGCAAGTGCCGCTTCCTGGATATCGAAGGCATAAACATGACCTTCCTCACCGACGGCATCCGCCAGCCACGCGGTATCGTGACCGTTGCCCATCGTGAAGTCTGCGACAACGCCGCCCTTTTTGATATGATTGTTCAGAAACTGCTTGTGCATGGAAAGCAGATCGATATTCGGCATGGATGTCTCCTTTTTTTGACATGGTTTTTTGATAACTATACATATATTATTATATCGGATTTTTCGTTTATTTGCAAGACCTTTTGCGAAAAAAACAGATATTTCACGGAATATTCAAAATTATCTGAACCGTTTCCTTGCTTTTTTGGCTGTACTCTTGACTTTTTTTCCCTGCGATGATATAATAACGAATGAAAAACAACGGTCAGGCTGACGGTTGTTCAAACAAAAAGACGCATGGAGATTTGGAGCCGTCGCAAACCAAACGGATGTCATCCCGATGAGGATGGGACCCTTTTGTTTGTTGCGGCTTTTTTGACGAAAAAGAAAGAATGAGGAGACTGTTATGAACTACGATGTATGTATCATCGGTGCCGGTATTACCGGTGCGATGACGGCAAGAAAACTCGCACGATACAATGTTTCCGTTGCGGTGCTGGAGGCGGCGGGCGATGTTGCCATGGGTGCAACAAAGGCAAACTCCGCGATTGTACATGCCGGCTTTGATGCGGAAGAGGGGACACTGAAGGCGCGATTGAATGTGGCGGGATGCGCCATGATGCCCGGGGAAACCGAAGAGCTGGACGTTCCGTTTTCGATGTGCGGCTCGCTTGTCTGCGCGTATTCCGATGATGAGATTCATCATCTGGAGAAGCTGCTTGCGCGCGGCAATGCCAATGGGGTTCCCGATCTGCGCATTGTGAAAGCTGAGGAGCTTCGTGCCATGGAGCCGAATATTTCCGCCGATGCGACAGCCGCACTTTGGGCACCGAGCGCGGGAATTGTTTGCCCGTATGAGCTTTGCATCGCGGCTTGTGAGCATGCGGCAATCAACGGAACGGAATTTTATCTTGGTTTCCGTGTGACTTCCATTACCAAAGAGGACGGTCTGTTTGTCATCTCCGACGGAAATCGGACGGTCCGTGCAAAATATCTTGTCAATGCGTGCGGTGTTCACTCCGATGAGATCGCGCGGATCGCAGGTGAGCAGGACTTCCCGATCCGCATTATTCCGCGCCGCGGTGAATATATGCTGCTCGACCGTGCCGAGGGCGGTGCGGCAGAACATGTGCTGTTCTCCTGCCCGTCAGCAAACGGTAAGGGCATTCTCGTTTCCCCGACCGTGGACGGCAACATTATTCTCGGTCCGACAGCGGCTGCAATCGATGATAAGGACGATACCGCAACGACGGATGCGGGGCTTTCCCTGGTTCAGA
>JAFYTT010000330.1 GCA_017558715.1 Clostridia bacterium
CCGCTTATCTCGGTCTTCCGCGCTTGCTGCAATAATGAGGGAGAATAAACGATGGAAACAACATTTGGTGCCTTTCAGCGCGTCCTGATGATCTGTATCGAAGGTATGGGTGCATTCAACAGGCAGGCAGATACCCCGAACATGGACCGTATTTTCGCAAGAGGCGCTGTCACATATCATTCCATTGCCGCCAAACCGACGATCAGTTCCGCTTGCTGGACAACAATGCTGACCGGTGCGATTCCCGAGGTGCACGGATTGATTCATTCCGTGACGCCGCCCGCTGTTCCGACGGTCTTCCGTCTGGTCAAGGATGCCTTTCCCGATGCCCAGACCGCCGCATTTACTGGCTGGTCTCCGATTGCAGAGGAAATTATTGCGCCGGGAGGCGGTGCTGATGTGCGGGATGTCGGTGATGACGACGGGCTGTGTGAACGACTGCTGTCGTATCTTGATGACCATGATCCCAAGCTGCTGTTCGTGCAGTTTGATGCGGTCGATTTGGCGGGACATACAACGGGATACGGCTCTCAGGGACATCTTGACGCAATTTCCCATGCAGATGAACTGCTTGGACGCGTGATTGCAAAATATGATGCGCGCGGATTGACAGAAGATACCCTGATCCTTGTTACCGCAGACCATGGCGGAACGGTACATTGCAGTCACGGCGACTGGTCAGACGGGGAGCGGTTTGTGTTCCTCGGGATTGCCGGCAAACATGTTCTGCATGGAGAGATCGGTGAAGTCGGTCATCGTGATCTGCTTGCGGTTGTTCTGCATGCGCTCGGAGTACCGCAGCCGCCGTTTGATTCCAACGGCTATGCCGCTCAGATGCCGACGGGTATTTTTGCGGATGCGGGAATTGCTGACCGCCGGGCAATCTATCCGAAATATGTGCCGATTTTGCCTGAAAAACGCATACAACCCGAACCGGGCAGCGACGATTATATCGGAAATTACCTTGATCCCGCACGAATCCGCTTCTGGCTGCCGTTTGAAAACGGTGTAGAGGATGCCACACATACCTGCACGACTGCGGTGGAATCTGGTATCATCAAAACCTACAATAACGGCTTCATCGGAAAGAGCGGTGAGTTTGGGGCAGGGGTTCTGCGTATTGACGGAATCACGCACGGAGACATTTTTTCCATTGGGTTCTGGTATTTTACCTCTCCCGACTGTCGTTGGATGGATCTGTTCTCCAATGCGGACGGAATCCATAACAGCTTTACCATTGCGCCGTACGGAGAAAAGGTTGGTATTTATATCAAAGCACCGGACGGCAGACAGCTCTATGAAAACCGTGTCGCCGCGGAATTCTATGAAGACAGCGCAAAGCATCGCTGGAGCCATTTCCTTTTTGAGATTGACTGCAGGGTGAATCGTATTACGATTTTTGTCAACTTTGAGGCAGTCGATACTGCGGTATTCCCGTATCCGCTGGCGGCACATTTTGACGGTTCCACATGGCGCATGGCGGCTGATCAGCATAACAAGGAACTGTTCTTCAAGGTGGTTGATGATGTGGTGGTCATTGACGGTCCCGCAGAACCGGCGGCACTCAAAGCATATTATCGAGTCTGATGAAACGGAGATACAACATGAAAGAGATCAATTACAACAAATCAACCTTAATGCACGGTACATTTCCTGAAATCCGTAAGATGGGCGCGGTTTCTCCGAACGGAGAGACCTCACCGTTTGTCTTCAACGACCGTCTCTATCGTCTGGAGCTGTTTGATCCCAGCCACGGTACAGACAGCAGTATTCCGACCCTTGCGCTGATCCGCGACAGGGAAACCGGTGAAATCCTTTCCCGCTTCGGTCAGGGCTGTTACTACTATTCGTTATATCAGGAAGACGACACCGTTTATGTCATCGGTACAAAATCAAACTATCCGAAGCTTTGCGGGGATACGCTGATTCTCTATGAAAGCCGTGATCTTTATCACTGGTCGGAGCGCGAGCTGGTATCGAACCCCGGATGGCAGTTATTCAACACCTCCATGACAAAGGGACCGGACGGCTATGTGCTTCTGGTGGAGGCAAATGCGCCTGCCGAATATGTCGGTGTGCCGTTTACTGCGTTTTTTGCCACTTCTCCGGACATGGTGCACTGGACATGGATGGATTATGAAAAGGGATATCCGAAACATAGGTATCTCGGCGGTCCGTGGTTCCGTTACAGCCGCGGCTACTATTATCTGATTGCCGTCACCGAGCTTCCGTGTCAGCGCTATACCAATTACATTTACCGCACCAAGGACTTCGATACCTGGGAGGTTGGATATTACAACCCGATTCTGATGCCCGGTGAGGAAGATCGCAAGATTTCTCCGTATGCATACGATTTCACGCCCGAATTTCTGGAGCAGATCCGCTGCGGCTTCATTTCCAACAATTCCGATATCGATATGTGTGACTGGAACGGAAAAACGCTGATCGTTTATAATGTCGGCAATCAGCTCGGCTTTTATTATCTTGCGGAAGCGGAATACAACGGATCGGTTGCTGATTTTCTGGAAGCATATTTCCGTTGATGACGGGACAAAATCTGACAGAACGGAGAGGAAAACGAATGAAACAACCATTTGCATGGGGAACTGCCACTGCCGCGTTTCAGATTGAGGGCGGATATCGCGAAGACGGAAAAGGCGATTCGATCTGGGATGTTTATACGCATGCGCTGGCACATATGGGACGCGGTGCTGTGGGGGATGTCGCCTGTGATCACTATCACCGTTTCCGCGAGGATATCCGTCTGATGGCGGGAATGGGCGTCAATGCGTATCGTTTTTCGATTGCATGGTCGCGTGTCCTGCCAAACGGCACCGGAGAGGTCAACGAGGCGGGAATCCGTTTCTACAGCGATCTGATCGATGAGATGCGAGCATACGGGATTGAACCTTATGTGACGCTCTATCACTGGGATCTGCCGCAGGCATTATTTGAGCGGGGCGGATGGGTTTCCGATGAAATGCCGGATTGGTTTTATCGGTATGCGCGTCTGATCGGAGAACGGTTTGGCGACCGCGTAAAGCATTTCATTACGATCAATGAGCCGTCCAATATCATCGAGGGCATGACGCCGGGAGGTTCAAACGCTCCTGCGCGCGGATATTCCATGCCGGAGCGTCTGAATGCAATACACAATATTCTGTTATCACACGGTATGGCGGTCAAGGCTTTGCGTGAAACAGTGGATGGCGCGAAGATCGGCATTGCGCCGTGCAGCGGTGTTCCGTGTCCGCCGGCCGACGATCCTGTGTTAGTCGAGCGTGCAAGACAATCCTATTTTTATATGTCACCTCAAGACCCCAAGGACAGCGTCACGGTGTGGCTCGATCCGATATTTTTGGGCGATTATCCGCAGGAATACTATGAAGTCTACGGCGATCAGATGCCCGAAATCCATCCGGGCGATTTAGCGCTGATTTCCCAGCCGATCGATTTCTGTTTTCAGAATATTTACGGCGGACAGCGATACCGTTCCGATGGGAATGGCGGATGGACACCCGACATGGACGGCATTACTTATAATATGCTCGGCTGGGCGGTTGTTCCCGATGCCCTGTATTGGGGATCCCGCTTTCTTTATGAACGCTATCAAAAGCCTGTCTGCATCATGGAAAATGGGTACTGTTCCGCCGATACCGTTGATAGGGACGGATGTGTGCATGATATGGAGCGCTGTCGGTTTCTGGAGAATTATCTCGGTGCGCTGATGCGTGCAAAAGCGGATGGGGTGGACATCCGCGGCTATTTTTACTGGACATTGATGGACAATCTGGAATGGGAGCTTGGTTTCGAACCGCGGTTCGGACTGATTCATGTCGATTTTGATACGCTTATACGGACACCGAAGGATTCGTATTTCCGTTATCGAGATCTGATTGCGTTATATACTGCAATGGATACATGAGGATTGCGATCTAATCAAAATTACACCGGATACCGACCTGTATGGCTGCGGTATCCGGTGTGTTGTGTTTGTAGGGGATTTCGTTTGCAATCCCGAGCATGATCGGATCAATATCCGAAAAACTCCTTTGCGAACTGTTCGGAGCGTTTGTTCAGTGCTGCGAGCAGGTTCACAAGCTCGTCATCCGGTGTTTCGCTGACCGGGAACTCAGACATGACTGTACCCTGACCCCAGCAGAGTTTTTTGTACATTGGGTAGTAATGGTCGAGCAAAAAGCGTGCCAGCTTGACCAGGCGATGGGAGCCATAGACAAATTCATCGCTCTTGGTCGATACGCAAAGAGAGCGTTCGTCGCGGATTGCGGCAAAGATCGACGCAGGGGAACGGTCAGGTGCAAAGACGAGCGTATAACCGCCTTTGGCCGCCAGATTGGGATTGTCGGGATTGGTACGATGGGAATCGGTGGAGCCGACGATCGGAATACGGACACCCTCGGCACGAAGATCTGCCCAAAGTGCGACTGCCGCTTCCATGTCGTCGTCCCGCAGATCCAGTGCGTCATGAATCGCTTCGCGCAGCAGCTGCTTGGTGGCGGGAACTGCCATAAAGTAGACATTGCTCCAGACCCAGAACGGGTGCGTTAAGAACGAAAGTCCCCCGAATTCCTTTGCCTTGCGTGCAATAAAGATACGCCATGCATAATCGTTTGCGTTAATATCCGCGGGCAGATTGAGTTCCGCTTCGATGTCTGCAACTGCAGCATAGGCTTCTTCGCGATGTTCCCGGAAGTATGCATTGATGCTCGATTTGCCGCCCAGATGAACGATGTGGATGGATTCCGTCGGAACATGAACCTCCTCACCGAGCATCAGCGTCATGGATACAGGCGCATTTCCGAAGACTCGCATGGCTTTTTCGGAGGCATACGACGTGAAATGGTCAGTAATCGCCATAAAGTCATAGCCCGCCGAGCGGTAATTGGCGACCGTATGGACCGCATCCTGAATACCGTCGGATTCATAGGTGTGACAGTGAACCTCACCCTTGTAGCAGCGCATGCCGTACAGGTCTTCCGCAAGCGAGTAGACGGCAAGTGTGACGGACGCATTTTCACCGAATCTGCCGCGATGGTTGTTGATCTCATAATAGGGAGAGCGCATGTCCTCGTCGGGGCGTTTCAGCAGGATAACATGCTTCTGCTCACCTTCGAACCGATGAGTGAACACAAGATCGCCGCTGTCATTGGGTGTACATTCGTATACTGTCGTCGGAAGGGCATCGTAAAAGGCGTGGGCGGAATCCACAGCACGAATGCTGATCGTATATGTCAGTCCCTGCTTGAACGCACCGTTTTCACCGAGCGGGTGAATGGCAACGGTGGTTTCCGCATCCGCTCTGACAATCGATGGGCGGACGATGTAGTTGAATATCTGGGAATTCATGGGATACCTCCTGATTGGATTTTGATTGAGAAATTCAGATCATGCTGTCAGATGATTACCGGCGGCAGTTCCTTTGCAAATGCAGAATCGGGAACATCGGAGAGCAGGAATCGGAGCTCGCCGCCGTCGGATATCTCCTCCCACGTCAGCCATGCGCGGTCGATCGGCGTTCCGTTGACCTCGATACCGCGGATATAGGGGAACTTGTCGGGATCACGGTCGCAGACCATCGTGAGCGTGTCGGCGATGCGGCGGCGGTGATAGGTGTGATCCAGGGTAATTTCGGCGCGGGTAAAGAGCGGGGTATTGACGTAGAAGATATTGGAAGAAGGCGCGACCATGTGGATGCCGAGGGCAGTCAGTACATACCACGCGGACATCTGACCGACGTCTTCATTGCCGCAGAAGCCGTATTCCGTGGTGTTGTAGGACTCGCGCTGGATGCGGCGAACCCAATACTGCGTGCGCTCGGGATGACCGGCATCAGTAAACATATGCACAAGGTTGTGACACGGCTCGTTCGGGTGGTTGTACGCCTCATTCCACATGGCGCTGAGATCCGATTCGGCCATCAGCCGTTCCAGCCGCTCCAAGAACAGATCATGCCCCATCGCATCCATAAGTCCTCTGACATCGTGCGGGACGAACCACGACTGTTGGAAGATATTGGACTCGGTACAGCCGTCGTCATCGTATTCTCCGCACCATTCTGCGAAGCTTCCGTCTGCATCGCGGCGGCGCATCCACTTCGTTTCGGGATCAAAGATGTTTTTCCAGCTTGCCGCGCGGCGGTCGAATTCTGCCGCTGTTTCGGTATCACCAAGCTCCCGTGCAAAAACAGCCGTACAGTGATCGTCAAAGCTGTTTTCCAGCGTCTGGGAAATATTGTCCACGACATACCCGTATCGGTTCATATCGGCGGCACCCGAGCGGCGGGAATCGGGCGACTGTGCACCGCGTTTGCATATTTCGAATGCAGCATCGACATCATAGTTTCGGATGCCCTTGCGGTACGCATCGACCGTTACAACGACACCGGGATCGCCGAGCATGCAGCCCGTTTCGTGTCCGAGCAGCTCCCAACGCGGGAAGGTGTGGTTTTTGTACTTGGCAATGTCGATGAGCGCGTTGATCATATCATTGACCGCATCGGGGCGCAAAATCGTCAGAAGCGGAAATTCACTGCGGAAAACGTCCCAGCCGGAGAAGACTGTGCGCATTCTGAAACGATTGTCGTTTTTGATATCGCCCTCAGCAGAACGGTAATTGCCGTTGGCATCGGAGAAGACGCGCGGGTCAAGGAGCGCATGGTACATCGTCGTATAGAAGATCGTCATCGTTTCCGCATCCGCACCCTCGCAGGAGATCACGGACAGCGCTTCATCCCATGCGGCTTTGCAG
>JAFYTT010000037.1 GCA_017558715.1 Clostridia bacterium
CATCCGTCACCTGCGGTGACACCTTCCCCCAGGGGAAGGTTTTGGTGGGAGCGCACACCACCTTAATCTCCAACCGTCAACAATTTCTCATTTCTAATTTCTAATTTCTCATTTCAAAAAAAACGCAGGAAGACACGTTCATGCCTTCCTGCAAACAATCTATTACATTACCATCCGAAGAAATCAAACCAGCTGGGGAACTCATCGCCGCCGTAGCTGCCGGAGGGAACATCCTGTTGGGGTGCGGGTTCTGCGGGTGCTTCCTCCACCGGTCTGACACCGAGGGTGACGGAGAGCGTCTTCTCAACATACTGACCGCCCTCGGCACGCTTGACCACGATCGATACCGTTTCGCCTGCCGCATAGTAGGACAGCGACTTGCGCAGATCGGTGTAGCCGACAATCGTGTCGTGCTCGAACTTGACGATGACGTCACCGGGGAGCATACCTGCCTTGTCCGCGGGAGAGCCTTCCCCGATTGCCGTGACGTAAACGCCGACGGGCATACGGTACGCTTCCGCCATTGCCGCGTTGATGTCCTGATAGTTGATGCCAAGATATGCCGCCTTTTCAGGATCGGTGATCTCCACACGGGTCGTGCGGCTCATCAGCTCTTCCAGAATCGGCATGGCAGTGTTGACGGGAATCGCAAAGCACATACCCTCAACGGCTTCGTCGGAATACTTTGCCGAGTTGATGCCGATGACCTGACCGCGCATGTTGACGAGCGCACCGCCGGAGTTGCCGGGGTTGATCGCCGCGTCGGTCTGAATGAGATAGGTCGTATTGCCGTTTGCATCGGTGACCGCACGGTTGAGCGCGGAGACGATACCCTGCGTGACAGACTGACCGAAGCCGAGCGCATTGCCGATGGCGACAACGCCCTCACCGATGACAAGCGCATCGGAGTCGCCGATTTCGGCATAGGCAATCGCGGACATGGATTCGGCGGGAATGTCTTCCAGATTGACGACGATGATCGCAAGGTCGTTGAGTACGTCCGTACCCTTGACGAGCGCCTTACATTCCTGACCGTCGACGAAGACAACGGAAATTTCGGTCGTGTCGGCGATGACGTGGTTGTTGGTGACGATCAGAAGCTCGGTTTCGTTCTCACCGACGATGATACCGGAGCCGGAGGACGAGGTCTGATACGTCTGTGCGCCGAAGAAGGAGTTGACGGTGGTTTGACCGATACAGTTGATCGATACCATCGCAGGCTCCATGATGATGTTGATCTGCGGAATGGTTAAGGTATCCTGCATCGCAATTTGCGCCTTCTGCAGTGCTTCCTGCATGGCGGTCGATGCGGACTGCAGCTGACCCGATACCGAGCCCTGCAGCTGCGGTCTGTCACCGTCCTGCTCGGTGATCGGTGCATCGGGATTTGTGGAATCGGGCTTTGCAAATCCGCCCGTCACGCCGAGGAACACCGCGCCCGATACCACGCCGAAGATCAGCGCCAGTGCCACAATGGATGCGATTTTCTTGGCGATTACGCCCTTTTTCTTCTTCGGCTTCTCTGTGGGCGTGCTCGGATCGGTATACGGACGGTAGCCCTGCTTTTTAAGCTCGCGCATCGTGATCTGTGCCTGTACAGGTTCTCCCGTCGGGTTTTGTGTCGGTGCAAATTCGACAGTGTGCATCTGAGCGGCATCATCGGAAACTGTGGTGGGTTCTGCGGCAGGCTCTTCTGTCACAGGTGCGGATTCATCGATCGGCTGATTGACCTGTTCGTTTTCGTTTATCATATTGTTTTCGTTTTCGTTGTACATAAGTTTACCTCCTGCGGAAATGATTATGTGAAGCATGAACCGAAGCCCATGCAGGAAAAGCATTTTTCTTTTCGGTGTCTATAGTATACCGCAAAAGTTTGACGGATACGTGATAAGTAGTTTAATTTTTTTGAAAAATGAGGGATGGGGAGATGATTGCGGGTGGTGCACACGCTCCCAATGACTCTGTACCGCCGCATGAAGCTTCGAACCTGTTGATGGTTGACGTGGGAGCGCACACCACCTTAATCTCCAACCGTCAACAATTTCTCATTTCTCATTTCTCATGTCTAATTCTTCCTCATTTATTCTTCAAATTCACCATTTCCACAAGCCCTCTGATCTCCTCGGTTGCGCGCATGACTTCCTCTTGAAGCCCGCGGGCGGAGACACGGATACAGCCGTGACCCATGACAATGACCTGCTCCAGCGCGTCGGAGGTGGCAACGCGGACACGGTGCTCGCGGCCGATGTCATAGGTGACCTTTTCGATATAGGTGTCAGCGGTCTCGTGGGAGCGCGTGTAGATGACGTACATGCCGCCGTGGCGCTCAACAGACCCCCGCCCATCCTTGACACGGTAGGCATCAAAGACGAGAATCAGATTGCATTTTTTGTAGCCCTGATAGTTGGAAAGAATGTGAATCAGGGTCTGGCGGGCAAGGTCCAGCGAATCGCGGGCAAGGGCTTTTAATTCGTCCCACGCGAAAATGATGTTGTAGCCGTCAACGAGCAGATAGTCCTCGGACGGGTCGAGCATGTGAAGATACGTCTCGCGTCGGGGCGTTACCTCGGTCACGGGAGGCGGCGGTACGAAAATCGAGCGCGGAGAGATCGGTCCGTAGGTGCGCTCAAAGATTTCGCGCAGCTCGCGGTCTTCCTCCACGGCTTCCGCATAGGAGTACGGCTTTGCGTGAGACCGTCCGCTCCTTGACGATAGGGTTCTGCCGGAATGCGTCTTCTGCTCCTCGTTTTCTGCTTTTTTGTGGCGGGAGAAGACGTTTTCCACGTGCATATGCTCCTCCGCTTCCGCCCACCCGACATGGAAGCCCGCGCCCTGATGGCAGAACACGGAATCGGCAGGATAGAGCGTATCGTGCTCAGGCTCGTAACCGACGGATGCCACAACGGCCTCCTGCTCACGGCAAGGTGCATAGCCGTGGAACGTCAATGTCAGCCGACCGCGGCCGCGCGTGTAGGCAATGACCTCCAGAGGATACGGCTTCGGTGCCTCACCTCCTGCGGAAAATGCGTGCATCCTCGCGGCAGGTGCACAGCCCGAAAGCAGCGCCATACCCGTATCTTCCTCCATCTCGACGGGCTTGACGGTGGCGTTCATCTGCGACAGATCGGAGATTGCCCGACCCGTGCAGTCCTGCGGAAGCGACAGGCGGAAATCGTACCACGGCTCGAGCAGGACACACAGATTGTCGCGCCGCGCTTTCATCAGTCCCTGACGCAGTGCACGCGATGCCGCCTGTAAAAAGTCGCCGCCCTCGGTGTGCTTGATGTGCGCACGTCCGCCGCACAGCACAACGCGCAGATCGGTCAGCGCAGAACCCGTCAGCGTACCGACGGGAAGTTCTTCCTCAAGCTGCGAGAGAATCAGTCTCTGCCAGTTGCGCGCAAGTGTATTTTCGGACACAACCGAGTCAAAGGTCACGCCGCTGCCGGGTTCTCCCGGTTCGAGCAGCAGATGCACCTCGGCATAGTGGCGCAGCGGCTCAAAGTGTCCTGCGCACAATACGGAGTCCGACAGCGTTTCGCGGTAGACAATGGACCCTTGATCGAACGTCACATCGAGTCCGAAGCGCTCGGCGATCGTGCGCGACAAAACGTCCATCTGAATTTCACCCATCAGCGAGATGTGAATCTCACCCGTTGCGGCATGGAGCGTCAGGTGCAGCTGCGGGTCTTCTTCCTCCAGCTGATAGAGCCGTTCGTAGGTCTCCTTGATCGGTGTCCCCTTTGGCAGGGAAATGCGGTAGGTCAGCACCGGCTGCAGGACGGGCGCGGGTGCGTCTTCCTCCAAGCCAAGCCCATGACCGCCGAACACGCGGGAAAGTCCCGTCACACAGCAGATGTCGCCCGCCGTTACCGTGTCCACGGTCTTGTACTTTGCGCCGGAATAGATGCGGATCTGATCGATTTTCTCCTCCCACAGCGGATTGCCGTCGTCGTCCGTTTCGCGCGAGGACAGGAGTGTTTTGACCTTCAACGAACCGCCCGTGATTTTGCAGTACGTCAGACGGCTGCCCTGCACATCACGTCCGATCTTGAAGACGCGCGCGGCAAAGTTCTCGCCGTAGGCAGGCTGTACCGTGTAGTCGTCAAGGCATTTGAGCAGGGTCGAGATCCCCTCCATTTTCAGCGCCGCGCCGAAGATGCAGGGGAACATCTGCCGTTTTGCAATCGCGTCGGCAAGGGATTTTGTGCTCAGTGCGCCGGTGTCGAGAAATTCTTCCATCAGCGCCTCGGAGCACATCGCCGCCTGTTCGTCAAACAGCCCGCGGTCTTCGTCAAGCGACGAAAAGTCCGTGCAGGCAGGCGAGAGATGCGTGTGCAGATGCTCGAGGATTGCGGCGCGGTCGGTATCGGGCAGGTCCATTTTGTTGACAAAGCAGAACGTGGGAATCGCGTGCTGACGCAGAAGCCGCCACAACGTTTCCGTGTGCACCTGAACGCCGTCCGCCGCACTGATGACGAGCACGGCATAGTCAAGCACCGCAAGCACGCGCTCCATCTCCGCCGAGAAGTCCGTGTGACCGGGCGTGTCGAGCAGGTACAGCGTCATGTCGGGCGTTTCAAGCACCGCCTGTTTTGAGAAAATGGTAATGCCGCGCTCGCGTTCCATTGCCGCGGTGTCAAGGAACGTGTCTCTGTGGTCGACGCGCCCCAGCTGTCTGATACAGCCGCATAAATATAATAAGCCCTCCGACAGGGTTGTTTTTCCGGCGTCCACGTGCGCCAGAATCCCAAGGGTGAGTTTTTTCATGATAACCGTCCGTTTTTCAGTAAGTTTTCGTATATTATAGCATGAAGTGCGAAAAAAATCTCGGTTTTTTCAAATTCGTTGCAGAAAATTTACAGACAGGGTTGATTTTTGCATGAGAGGTGTGTATAATGGTGGTAAATGGAAATGAGAAATTAGAAATGAGAAATTGTTGACACTTGGAGCAGGCGGCTCAAAATTGTCTGTAGCACATCAGGGTGATAACATATCTATTTGATGTTGAAACATGGATTATCCAACGAAAACCTGCATGATATCATTGGTAGTGCATCCACAACGGGCGACCAATGGTCTCCCCTACAGACATAGAGGATCATCTGCGTCACCCATAAACAACCCAAAAAGTAAAAACAAAATCATGCATGATAGAAAGGACAACACCATGGACATCACAAAGTATTATGCGAATCCCTGTGAAAAACCCCTTGACTCGATTCCCGCGGACGGCGGATTTGCGGGCATTTTCCGCACGATCGGCTGTATCGGCGACAGCTTATCGTCGGGCGAATTTGAGTCGCTGGACGAGGCGGGCAACCGCGGCTACCACGATATGTTTGAATACTCGTGGGGTCAGTACCTCGGACGGCTCATCGGCGCCAAGGTCTATAACTTCTCCCGCGGCGGCATGACGGCAAAGGAGTACATGGAGTCGTTTGCCGAATCCAAGGACTTCTGGAACCCCGACAAGCTCTGCCAGTGCTATATCCTCGCGCTCGGCGTCAATGACCTGTTCGGACGCAAGATGCCGCTCGGCACCACCGACGATATCTGTCTTGAGGACTACACAAAGAACAACACCGAGACGTTTGCCGGCTGGTATGCGCAGATCATCCAGCGTCTGCTCACGATGCAGCCCAAGGCACGCTTCTTCTTGATGACCATGCTCCACTCCGGCGATGCTGCCCACGATGAGGTGGTCGACGCACATGCGGCTCTGCTTTATGACATTGCCAAACTCTTTGATTTTGCCTACGTTATGGATATGGCAAAGTACGCGCCCGTGCAGGATGCCGAGTACCGCCGCAATTTCTATCTCGCGGGTCACTTAAACGCCGCAGGCTACCTGCTCACCTCCCGCATGACCGCCGCGTATATGGACTACATCATCCGCAATAACCCCGAGGACTTTGCACAGGTTGGGTTTATTGGAGGAGAGGTGCATAATTGTCAGGCAAAATGGTGATTGGCAATTAGAAATGAGAAATTAGAAATGAGAAATTAGAAATTATTTTACAATTGGAAATTTCCGCATTGTAATTTGATGATTCATTGATACAAAAAAACGCCGCCCAATCCGTGACAGGCATCACAGGTTGGGCGGTGATTCATGGTTATTCCGTTTCATCGAAATTCATTTTCAGAAGCTGGGCAATCTGGTTTCGTTTGGCATAAACGATGGCAGTAATCCAGACAACCGTCTGTTCCTGCTTGATGATATAGTACACAAGGGTATTCTTTACTTTCATTTTGTGTACACCCAAGGCTGCAAACGGTTCCTCGTCTGCCAACGGATATTTACCCGGAAAACAAGAAAGACTGCGGAACGCATCTTGCATTGCGTCAAGCCATTGTTCGGCAATTTGCGGCTGCTGCAATTCATAGGCGATATATTGGGCTGCGCGGTCAAGCTCCTCGATTGCCTGCGTGGTAAGTTTTACTTTGTACGTCACATCCATTATCTGATCCGCTTTTTCAGAGAAGCAAACGCATCGTCCAGCGCCATGCCGTCATCCGCCTCTGCCTGTTCCAGTCCTCTCTCCAGAAGCGCATGGAATTCTTCTGCCGTCATTTCGTCGCGTGTGCGGATATATGCCGGAACCGTCATCGGAAACGGGATTCCGTTTGTCATAATGATTTGCCGGTACAGGCTGTTGATGACAACCGAGACCGGAAGACCGAGTTGTTCCAGAATCGCTTCTGCTTCCGCTTTGATATCGGGTTCTACCCGGGCGATCACATTTGCACTTTTTCCTGCCATGTTCTGTACCTCACTTTCGTTTTGTATCTCTATTATACCACATTGTATATCGAATTGCAATACAAATAAACAAAAAAAGAAAAGTGAAGAAAGAATCAATCAGTTACAAAAGGGAAGTTCTGATTGTAAAATAATTTCTCATTTCTCATTTCTAATTTCTCATTTATTTTACCGGCGCAATCTTCGGCACATCCAGCGGATACGGATGTTCCCCGTACAGCGCGCGCAGACGCTCCTCCAGCGTTTCGGTGTCGTAGTCGGTCGCGTCAAACAGGCGGTTTCCGGCGTAGGACAGGGAAGAGAACGTGCGCTCGTCCAGCGGCATGATCTCGACCGCCGACGACGGATGCGTCAGATCAAACCACCGCCCGACGCCCTCGATATCGAGCACCGAGAAGAACATGATGTACTCAAATTCCTCCCAGAAAAGCGGCGTGTCGGCATAGCGCACAGCATGCTCACCGACCATGCCGTACGGTGCCCAGAACGTGAAATCGTCGCCCTCGGGGAACATCGTTTCGTCACCGAGCAGGACTTCTTCGATTTTCGCTTCATACGGCGTGCAGATGTACAGGGAAGCGGGGCAGACCGCACCGGGGGTTTTGCTTCTGAACAGGTCAGTATTGTCATAAGTTCCCGTCGGATCGTAAACACGGCATCTGCCGCGCTCCTCCAGCGTCACGCGCACAACAAGGTTCGGCTGACCGCGTTTGATCAGGTCTTCAAACGATTCGTATTCTTGCTGGGGCAGCAGCGCAAAGAACGGGACTTCGTTTCGCGCCGGAACGGTTTCGATGTCCAGCCGGAACAGCTCGTCCTCCGTGAATCCCGACGGGTCAAAGGTCGACGCCTGCCCGAACGTGAACGCGCACAAGACCATCACGGCGAAAAATGCAAAGTACGTGAAAAAGCCAAGCCAGAAATTGCGGATGGTCATGGAAAGTCCTCCTTTCGGAAATGAGAAATTAGAAATTAGAAATGAGAAATTGAAGTTCATGGTTGGGGCGGGCGCTTCTCCATAACTGTATGCCTCGCGCCCTACGGTCACAGAGACGCGTTGACGCCGACCCAAACGACCATCAACCCCATATTTTACAATACCATAATACCATAGATTTCGATTCTTGTCAAGACCGTTTTGGGCGATTGTGACAGAAAATTTTACAACTTAAAAAAGCCACATTCCGCGCCCGTTTTTTTGTCGGAAACAAGCACAAAAACCTTGACAGCGATACACAAATTTGTTATAATATAAGGTAACCTATGCAATCGAATCCTACCAAACATTTTGATATACAGAAAAGGAATCCTCTCATGAAAAGCAACAACAACCGCCGCGTTTTTGCGTGGCTTCTGACCCTGTGTGCCGCACTTCCTGTCCTTGCATCCTGCGGCGGCGATGCGACCGCGCAAGCCCCCATCGATACCAATCCGATCGCCGATACCGTCACCGAAACCGCAGCGGAAACCGAGCCGCTCGATCCGCTGGAAGCGCGCAAGCTCGTGGACGATGAGCTTGGCGAAAAGGACCTCGGCGGCTACGAATTCCGCGTCATGGTCTCTGAGGCCGGCGGCAGAACGAACACCGTCTGGGTCGACGGTTTGACGGGCGATGTCGTCAACGACGCGGTCTTTGAACGCAATGCCGCCGTCGAGGAGCGCTTCAACTGCAAGATCGTCCTCGCCGCCGATTACCAGAACTACAGCAAGCTGTCGCCGCTTCTGACAAAGGCGGTCAAGGCAGGCGACGATGTTTATGATTTGTTGTCCTTCCATGTTGTAGAGCTTGGAAAACTCGCGCTTTCCAACTATTTTTACAACTGGTACGATGTGCCGAACATCGACTTTTCCAAGCCCTGGTGGTCGGACTCCACCGTGGAAGACCTGACCTACAACGGAATTTGTCCGGTCGCCGTCGGTGATATGGCACTGTCGGCGCTGTCTGCGGCTTACTGTGTCTTCTATAACAAAAAGCTCGGCGAGGACTACGATTTCCCGGATCTCTATGCGGTCGTGGAAAATGGCGAATGGACGATTGACCGCGCAGTCGAGCTGACAAAGGGCATTTATCAGGATCTCAACGGCAGCGGCACCGTCGATACGCAGGAAGACCTGTTCGGTTACGTCTCCGACAGCTACTCCAACTTTGCCGCGTATCTGTGGTCGTTTGACAACCCTGTTTTCCGCAAAAACGGCGATATTCTCGAATATTCCTATAAGACCGAGAAGATCGCTGATATGGTATCGAAGCTCTGCGAGATCTTCTCCCAGTACGACGGCATCAAGCACGACAAAAAGCACGTCAATCCCGAGGGACGCGGCAGCAACGACTACGGACGCGACCAGTTTGCCAAGGGTCACGCGGTGCTGGCCAACGGCTATATTTCGCAGTCTCTGACGCACTTCCGTGAACTGCAGGACGAATACGGTATCCTGCCATACCCGAAGTGGGACGAGGCGCAGGAGAACTACTACACGATGTCCGACGGCAACCACGAAGCGCTGGCTGTTCCCAAGACCGTACAGAACATCGAGGCGGTCGGTACGATCACCGAGGCAATGTGCGCGGAATCGTATAAGATTCTCGTTCCCGCCTACTACGATGTCGCGCTGAAGGTCAAGTCCACGCGTGACGAGCAGTCCATTGCCATGCTCGACCGCATCGTCAATGCCCGTGTCTTTGACTTCGGCTTCGTCTATAATGCAGGAAACGGTGCGGCTTTCCTCATTCAGGATTTGATCAACAACAACAACGACAACTTTGAATCCACTTACGCCAAAAAGGAAAAGTCGATCACCAAGCATTATAACAAGGTCATCGAGTTCTTTGAGACGTACGGGGAAAATGAGTAAATCAGAAATTAGAAACTTCGCGAGGTACATGCTCTGTCATCTTTGTAGGGGAGGGGTCACCCCTCCCGCCACATATGGCATCGAAGCTGTTTTCGGTTGAGGAATTTCGTGAATAACGAATCATTATTTTACGAATGAAATAACATTCCCGTTTGCGGCGGAGAATGATGAATATGTACATCTTCCTGCCATGGTATGTCGGTGTCGATGCATTGTTCACCCACCGCGGGAGGGGTGACCCCTCCCCTACAATCGAAGAGAAACATCCACGAACCCAACCAACAAACCAACATAAATACATACGGAAAGGACACCCACCATGAAAACAACATCCACACTCCGCGCATGTGCATGGCTTCTGACCCTCTGCACAGCCATCCCTGTCCTCGCATCCTGCGGCGGCGACGGAACTGCCGCTGTCGAAACGGACGCAAAAACCGACGCCCTCACCGAAACCGCCGTCGAAACCGAACCGCTCGATGCCCTCGATGCCCGTAAGCTCGTCGACGATGAACTGGGTGAGATGGACCTTGGCGGCTACGAATTCCGCATCGTGACCACCGATAACAAGGGTGAGACGATCTGGGTCGAGGAAGCGACGGGCGACGTCATCGATGACGCTGTCTACACCCGCAATGCCACCGTCGAGGAGCGCTTCAATACCAAGATCGTCCTTGCGATGGATAAGCCGTACACCGATGTATTTTCTGCTGTGACCCGTTCCATCACGGCGGGCGAGGACGCGTATGACCTTCTGTCCGCACACGTGGTCGGTCTCGGTCAGATCTCGATCAGCAACTACTTCTTAAACTGGTACGACATTCCCCATATCGATTTTGAAAAGCCCTGGTGGTCGGATTCCACCGTCAACGACCTGACCTACAACGGCGTCTGTGTCACCGCCATCGGTGATATGGCACTGTCGGCGCTGTCTGCGGCTTACTGCGTCTTCTATAACAAGCGCCTCGGTGCGGAATATGACTTTGACGATCTTTACGCGGTTGTCAACGACGGCAAGTGGACGCTCGATTATATCACCTCGATCACAAAGGACATCTACCGCGACCTGAACGGCAACGGCGCGATCGATACGCAGAGCGACCTGTTCGGCTACCTGTCCGACCCGTATTCCAACATGAACGCGTATCTGTGGGCATTTGAAAACCCCGTCTTCAAAAAGAACGGCGACGTGCTCGAATACACCTACAAGACCGAAAAGGTCGGCGAGATTGTCACAAAGCTGTGCGATACCTTCTCTCTGTACGACGGCATCAAGTTTGACAAAACCCACAAGAACGCAGAAAACGGCTCCGCACATTCCTTTGGCCGCGATATGTTCGCAAAGGGTCAGGCAGTGCTCACCAACGGCTATATCTCCATGTCTCTGACCCACTTCCGTGAGCTGGAGGACGAGTTCGGTATTCTGCCGTATCCGAAGTGGGACGAGGGACAGGAGAACTACATCACGATGTCCGACGGTCACCATGAGGCAATGGCAGTCCCGAAGACCGCAGGCAACCTCGAAGCCATCGGCGTCATCACCGAGGCTCTGTGTGCGGAATCTTATAAGACCCTCGTTCCCGCTTACTATGACGTGGCACTCAAGGTCAAGTCCACGCGTGACGAGCAGTCGATTGCCATGATGGATCTGATCGTCAATGCGCGTGTCTTCGACTTCGGCTACGTTTACGATGCATGGAAGGGCGCATCCTTCTTCCTCGAACAGCTGGTCAATTCCAACAACACCAACTTTGAATCCTTCTACTCCAAGAAGGAAAAGGCGCTGACAAAGCACTACAATAATGTCATCGAATTCTTTGAGACGTACGACGAAAACGACTGATATTTGACGTGAAATTTCCGTTTTCTATTGACGGAAAAAGAAATATATGGTATAATATAAAAGATTATGAGGGAGTAGCAGGCAATGCTGTCTGATAGCGGGATTGCGGCAAGTCAACATACTGATGGATTCGGTTGAACACCGATGAGATCTGGCTTGCTTTTGAATTGCGAGACTCATGTGTGACCGACAGTACGCGGGCGTGCATGGGATTCCTATCTTCTTTTGTGAATGTACATGGACAACGGCTGAAGCACGGTCGTTGTCCGTTTCTTTTTGCGGACAGGAAAACATAGAAATTGAGAGGTATTTCAACATGGAACAGGGATTGATGTTTTTTATCAACAGCGCCATGCTCGGCGTCGGACTTGCGATGGATGCGTTTTCCGTCTCGCTTGCCAACGGACTTGCAGAGCCGAAGATGCGCGCAAGACGTATGCTGCTGATCGCGGGCGTGTTCGCCGTCTTTCAGGCGCTGATGCCGCTGACCGGCTGGTTTTTCGTCCACACCATGGCAGAGCTGTTTACCGCGTTTTCCGTGTTCATTCCGTGGATTGCGCTCGGACTGCTCGTCTTCATCGGCAGTAAGATGATCTGGGAGGGCGTGGAGTCCTGCCGTGCCGGCGGAGAAGGTGAGGCTTGCCGCCTCGAGCCGCTTGCATTCGGTGCGCTGCTCGTACAGGGTATCGCAACCTCGATTGACGCGCTGTCCGTCGGCTTTACGATTGCCGATTACGATGCATTGTCGGCACTCGTCTGCGCACTGGTGATCGCCGCGGTGACGCTGGTCATCTGCACAGGCGGTATTCTCATCGGCAAGACCTTCGGCACGCGTCTCGCCGGCAAAGCCTCCATCCTCGGCGGCGTGATCTTAATCGCCATCGGACTGGAAATCTGGATCACAGGCGTGTTCTTCTGATAATGAATAATGAATGATGAAGTCGCTTCGCTGATGAATAATGAATAATCAAGTTACAATACGGAGATTTTCTCATTGTAAAATAATTCTTCATTATTCAATATTCAGTATTCATTCTTCACTAAAAAAATATCCCGCCAAATAGGCGGGAATTTTTTTGTTTATTCCGATACTTCCGCAACGGTGGTGTGCAGCTTTTCGATCGATTTGAGAATGGATTTTTCCTTTTTCTCGACATCGGAAACAAAGGTATTGGTGCCTTTTTTGATGACGCCCAGCGGAATCGAGCCGACAGAGCCGAGGGAGGTCTGCAGGACAACCGTGGAAAGATCGATGTACTTGGAACCCATGGCGATGCGGAGCATTTCTGCGGATTCTTCGTCGCGGATATAGCGGTTTTCCAGATACGTCTCGGTAAAGGTCGGAACGACATCGACGTAGGACAGATACGACATCACATCGAGAATCAGACCGATATCCGCATCGGACGCAGCATGCACCTTCGGAACGCAAACGGCACTGGTAAAGCGCGTGTGGGTCATCGTGCGGTAGTTCTCCTGCGCCTCGTCGTACTTGGGCATGGGAAGAACGCCGTAATCCGTCTCAAAATCAAGATAGTAGGAGAAGTTGACGGGATAGTCCATCATAAAGAGGGAATTGCCGGAACGGAATTTCGTGTTCCAGGTGCCCCAGACATCCTTCAGACCGGGGACAATATCGACGGTCAGCATCCGCTCAAAGTCTGTGAAGATGTTGAAGATCTTCTCAAAGCGATTTGCGTTTTCCTCGGAGTTGAGCACGAAAACAGGGTAGTCGTCCGCGTCCTTGACAAAGTAGTCAATCCCGCAGGAGAGAATGATGCCGATTAAGTTGTTCGCCTCACCCGTGACCGCAACAATATCGTCGTTGACGTCCATTTTGCCGTCACCGTTGGAGTCCAGCGGCACCTGCTTTGCAATCTCGTAAAGCGCATCGTACGTCCACTTGCCGTCGCGCACCATCTGATAGGGAACCTCCATATCGTAGTTCGCCGCCAGCTCCTTGTTCATGACGAGCATCGCCATGACGTTGTTTGCGTACTGGCAAAGCTCGGAAATGGCGCAGAACTGGAAGTTTCCGACAGAAATCCGTTTGTTGTTCTCGACATCCCACCAGGGTTCTTCCCAGTTGATGTTCGGAAGATTCTTCAGATTGACAAGATATCCTGCCGTAAACAGCGGTTCAATGTCGTTGGTGAATGCGCTGATGACGTCGATCACAGCATCGCCCGCATTGACGGAATTGCGGATGTCGGAGTTCAGCGCGTTGCGGTCGTCATACTCGGTGTGTACGATGGAAATGCCGAAGCGGTCTTCGATTTCAATGTTGCGGCGATAGATTGCGTCGTTGAGCTTTTCACCGTCTTCCGCTTCCACGGCAATGTCGCCGGTGTCACCTGCAAAGCGGATTTCCTTGGTCGTGCCGGAGAATGCGGGCAGGGAATCGAAATAGCTTGTTTTTGCCGCCAGCTTGGGATCGTCCGTCACCGCTTCCGTTACAGCGGCGGTGTCGTCGGTCGGCTGGTTGTCAGGCGTCGCGGTGGAATCGGTATCGCCGCAGGAAACAACAGCGGATGCTAAAATCGTCACGGCAAGCGTGAAGGGCAGAAGTCGTTTGATGTTCATGTTTTGGTAATCCTTTCGGAAAAGTGAGATTAGAAATGAGAAATGAGGAATTGGGGTTACGGGTGGAGCGGATGCTCGGAAATCGCGTAGGGCGGGGGCTTGCTCCCGCCGTTGTGGGTGAACAATGTATTGTTACCGTCACACGGTAGCAGGAAAATGTGTGTTTTCATCATTCGTCCACCGTAAACGGGAAGGTTTTCCAATTGTAAATGATTATTCATCAATCAATTTTCAATATTCATTCAAATCCGTCACCCGGAATCGGTATCGATGCCGTATGTGCGGCGGGAGCAAGCCCCCGCCCTACGCGGATGTTTGAACACCTGCATTTTTATCGAAAGACGGATGAGGGTCGTTTTCCAATGTTTACTGCAATAACCCTCATCCGTCACACTTCGTGTGACACCTTCCCCCGGGGGAAGGTCATGGAATGTGCGCACGTCACCTTATACGTCAACCGCAGCCACCATCGAAACCTTACACAGCTTTATCCCGGTTCGCCTGCTTCCCACTTCCGTCTGACCTCGTCGTAGACAGAATCGGGAACGATCTCATCGCGGTTTGCCTGCATGGCGCTGCACGGAACGAACATATCGCCTGCCGCTTCTTCAAAGGTGCAGAACGTGTCGTTTCTCCACTTGTCGCGCTCGGACTTCAGACGCAGATTCGGGACTTCAATCTTGCAGTTGTTGTTCAGAATCGACTTGAAGCCGAGAATACCGGGCAGACACATGTCAACGGCAGAGTAAACGTCGACGATGTTGGAAAGCGCGTCGGTGTCTCCCTGCAGTGCGCGGACAAAGTAGTAGGAGGTAAAGAAGTCGGAGCCGCCGTGACCCGACGCATCGGCACCGGGCAGAACGAATTCGGGGCGGTACTTCTCCCACGTGCCGGCGCAGTTTTTGCCGAATTCGCGGTACAGATGCATGTAGCCGCCGTCGTGGAAGTCGGTTTCCATCATACCCGTGTCACCGAACATGCGGTAGTTGACGGAGTGACCCTTCAGACACATGTCAATGCTCTTGACAATCGCGCCGTTTTCCAGCGTGACGATCAGGGTGCCGGCAGAACCCGCGGTATCACCGAGCTTGCGCATAAACGGCATATTGCGCGTTTCAAAGCCGTTGACCGCAACAGGACGGAGTCCCGTCGCATGGAGAATCGGACCGAGGGAGTGCGTGCAGTAGAAGACCGAGGACATACGGTTGCGCCAGTGATTGCGTTCGCCGTACGTAATTTCCGGCCAGATGGAGGAGCAGTCGTGGATGTATTCGCCCTCTGCCTGCATCAGCTCACCGATGTCACCTGCCTTGTAGCGGCGGCGCATTTCGTAGGTGGTGTTGAAGTAGCAGTAGTTTTCGGCGTAGGAGTAGAGCTTGCCCGTCTGCTCGACCGTTTCGATCAGCTCACAAGCCTCGGCAAGCGTCGCGCAGGTCAGAACCTCGCTCATGATGTGACGGCCGGATTTCAGCAGGCGGATGCCGAACTTTGCATGCTCATGCGCATAGTTTGCCATGACAACCGCATCCATATCGTGCTCAAAAAAGTCTTCAAAGTTCGGATACAGCGCAACTTTTACGCCGTGATCGTCCGCAATTTTCTGACATTCATCGAGCAGCGGCTGGTATTTGTCGCAGATGGCAACGACCTCGGCTTCCGGGTTGTTCATCATCTCGCGGATCATCGTCTTGCCGCGTCCCGCACCGAAGACACCGATTTTGATTTTTCCCATAGTGGTAGTTCCTTTCATGAAAATATGATTGGGTGTATTATAGCACAGATGGAGGGAAAATGCAAGAGGGAATTGGGAATGAGAAATTAGAAATGAGAAATTAGAAATGAGAAATTAGAAATTGGGTGGGTGGCGCAGGCAATTCTCTATAACCGTAGGGCGCGAGGCAGGTGTACCTCACGCCCTACGCGGTATGGAACTCACCTGCTCCAACCGCAATCCATTTCTCATTCCTAATTTCTAATTTCTCATTTCATCATTTCCCACGCACCATCGTCAATTGTAATCCGCATCTCCTCTGTCACGGCATAAACACCGCGCTCAAAATCGATTGCCAGCGTCGGCTCGTAGGTAAACGTTCCCTTGACCGCACCGCGGATGAGATAGGAAACAGCGCCGGAGAAGACATAGGACTGCGTGCCGTCGAGCGGGTATTTGTCGTGGAGCGTCGGGTTCCACGCGGAAAGGGTACCCTTGACCTGCTGACCGCCGTCACACGACACCCAGACAGAGCAGTTGTTGTGATTGCGGTTTCTTTCGTACAGGGGGGTAAAGTACCGCGCACCGGCGGGAATCGTGTCGGTGAGGGAATACTGCAGATGATCGGCATCGGTTTCACCGTCAAAGGTGATCGTCACGCGGTAAATGCCGCTGTCCGCATCATACGGGGTCACCGTTTTGTGAATGGACAGAATCTTGTCCTCTGCCATCATCGCGTCGGCAGGAGATGCACCGTATCCCGCACGAACGGCAATGCCCTCGTCGGCGGAGAGAAGCTCAAACGCGCGGAAATCGGATGCCGTCAGCGTCACGGTGTGAGACTGACCGCGGGAGAGCGTGATTTCGGCGGTATCACCTGTTCTTGTGCGGTAGGAAAGGGTGGTTTCGGCTTTTGCCGTCGGTGTGTAGTGGGTGAGGAACGCCGCAAGCTCGAGCACATGCAGATCGACAGACGAGGTGTGATTGTCAAGATAGCGCACCATCGCACATGCCGTGTCACAGTCAATGACGGAGGCGGGCAGAAGTGCAAGCGCCGTCAGATGAATCGTTTCCTCGGTGTCAGCGCCGACGATGCAGAATGTATCACCGTCTGCCTGACCCCATCTGTCGCGCAGAGGCTCCCACAGTCCCCGTGCGGCGGCGGTATCACCGATGGCGGCAAACGCGGCGGACAGGTAGAGAATTTCTTCATCGGTCATGTCGGAGGTGTACTGTGCCGCGGTGTAGAGCAGATCCAGCACGGGTCGGTCAAGCGATGCCAGTGCCAAAAGGGCTGCCGCGGTCTGGACTCCCGTAGGATACTTGTCGGTCAGAAGATACTCGTATTCGGCGACCAGCTGGGATTTACGTTCTCCTGTCAGAACATCGGGAACACAGTAAAGCACCTCGGCGGTCAGAATCGGGTCGCCCTCTCCGTACTGCAGAAGCGGCAGAAATCCCCAGTAGTTGTTGGAAAGCTCGGCACGGATGGTATCCGCCATCGAGCGCGGCGCATACCACATCCGCTCTGTACCAAACAGTGCTTCTTCTGCGAGCAGTGCGGCATAGGCGGCGGCTTTTGCATCGATGCGGCGGGAGGAACCGAGGTGGGACAGACGCGCGATCGTATCATAATAAAGTCGGTCGGTCGCATCAAAGAACGTCAGGGTCATCGGGAACGCCGCAGGGTTGAGCGCGGAAATCGCGGACGGGTCAAGTGTCTTCTGCGTCATCACAATCTGCGCGGTATCAACGACGCGGAAGGTCATGCGGACAGCATCGCTGTATTCCCCGCGCACACCTGTGACCGTCACGGCATACTCACCGACGGGAAGCGTGCCAAAGGAGAACCATGCCGTACCGTTTGCCGCGGCTGTGGTGTTGTCGGAGGCAAGCTCTGCGCCCGTTTCATCGGACAGCGTTGCCGTGTAGGAAATCATCGCCGTCGGATCGGATGCACGAACCGTTCCTGCCGCGCGTGCGGAGAAGGAAACCTCGTCGGAGGACAGGATCAGATCGGGCAGGGTGATGTTCAAAAACAGGGGAAGCGTGCAGACGGTTTTGCTCACAGCAGTGCCGCAGCGCACACCTGACGTAAAGTCCGCGCCGCCCGCCATGCCGGTACCCGAAAAGCCGATGGCAGTCAGCCGCCATGACGTGATGTTGTCGGGGACGGTGATCTCGGCAGTACCGACGCCGTTTTCATCCAGCGTGACGGTCGTAAATGCGGCGGTATTGAGGAACTGCTCACGGACGTAGGCGGTCTGTTCTTCACTTCCGCCGCCCGTTGCAGGTGTCACGGCTGCTTCCTCGGCGGGAGCTTCGGCAACCATATCCTTCATCGTTTCTTCCTCGACATAGAAGCCGTTTTCGGTTTGGTCAGAGCCGGAAAGTGCCGCGCGCAGGAGCATCATCAGCGAGAAGCGGCTGTCGCGTCGGACGGTGGGCAGACGGTCAAACCGGGAACCCCAGTACCATTGTCCTGCGGCAAACGAAAAATAGCTGTCGGTCGATACCGTCTGATCGCCGAGCGCAAAGCATGCCTCGTCCACCGTGCTGATACGGACCGTACCGCCGGCAAGGTCGGGAGCGCTGACGGTGATGATTGCCGTCTCGCCGGGCTTATAGGTCTCGCGGTCGGCGGATACCGTCATATCTGCCGTACTGCCGCGTGTATGGTCGTAAACGGCGGTATGAACAAGATGCGTGATGTAGTCCTCACCGTCAAAAATGGTGACGTTGACAGCACATCCGACGGTGCAGTTTTCATCAAAGGTGTAGCGATAGGTGTTCTGCTTGCCCGCCGTGATGTCCGCGCGTCCGTCGTTCATCGTGTAACGGGTGTAAAGTACCTGCGTGTCATCAAAGGCGGCAGGTTCTCCGTCAAAGGAGAGGGAAAGGGTGACATCCTCACCGACGAGCGCCATGTGTTTGTCGGCGGTCAGCTCGTAATACGGCTCGGTGTCATAGGGGTTATAGTCGCGCGTGGAGCGGTTGGCACGGATGCGCTCGGAATACGTGCGTCCCGCATCTGGATCGTACCACGATACGGTGTAGTAGTAGCTGCATTCCTGACCCTTTGCATCGATGTGATCAAGGAGCAATTCACCGTTGACCACCTGTTTTGTTTCCGTGCGGATGTGGTCGACCTTGCGCTCATAGTTGTACTGCTCGACGGAAACCTTGTTGATGGGGTCATACGTTGTGCCGGATTTGATTTTGACGTAGTATTCCTTTTCGAGCTTGACGGTAACCTCGGTGTTCATCGGCGCGCCCTGAACGAGTGTCGGGTAGCCGGACGGCGCACCGGTGTAGGAATCGTAGCGGTAAATATCGCTTGTATTTTGGATGCGCGAGGTGTCGAGCTTGTGCAGTGTCACACGGCTGTGGTCGGCATCGACGCGCTCGGAGGTCATGACACCCGAGGAATGAAACCACAGGGTGGATGCATAATCATAGAGGGATACCGTTTCGTAGCCGGAGAGATAGACGTGCACCTCGCTGCCAAGCGGTCTTGTCGTGGTTTCGTAACTGCGGTACTGCATCGGATAGGTGTAGAATGCCTGTCCGTTTTCATCGGTGACAAGGGTGCTCTCGCGATTGTTGTCGGAGACGGACAGCTGCATCCCCGCCGCAGGTGTACCGTCAAAGTACGAAAGCGTCATTGTGACGGTCGCCGTCGGGTAGTCGAGTGTGTAGAACGGGCGGTCATAGGCGATGTCGAGCGTGTAAAGCGGCTTTTCCTCCTGCGTCACGCGCAGAGAACGGTACTGATTGACAAAACCCGCCTCGTCCGTCAGCGTAAAGGAGATATACGAGGAAATCCAGTCCTCAATCGGGAAGCTGCCGCCGAAGCTGCCATCCTCGGCAACGGCAATACGCACGCCCGTATCGTTGCCCGCAACGGACAGCGACAGCGTATCGGGCAGGGTCTGACCCTCATAGGTGCGTCCGAGCACACCGTGGAAATAGACGGTATCGTTGGGGAAATAGACCTCACGGTCGGTATAGAGATAGGCGCGGCAGGTATCCTTTTGCGTTTCCGCACGTGCCGTCGCACCGACGATC
>JAFYTT010000331.1 GCA_017558715.1 Clostridia bacterium
AAACGCAAACTCCGATTGTCGCCAAACAAAGCCCAAACAGAAAAGGAAAACCCTTGTTACCATCTGAGTGGAGTTGCGCTTTTACCGAACTCATATCAGATGATAACCAAAAAAGGGTATAATATCCCCTTGGTAAAAAGTAGTCCTTTTCCTTATTCAGCTTTGTTTGGCTAAAGTATTATAGCACAAATCGTCGAAATTACAATAAATCTCAAAGAAAATTTACAATGTTCACAAAAAAATCCGTCCGCAAGATGATTCTTACGGACGGACAACAATCAGTTATCTAAAGTTTTATACTCTGTGACGGTTTTCAAATAGGTTTCAGGATCACCGTTCAAAACAAGGTCTGCATACTCCAACGGTGCATTGTAGATCAGATAGTCAAGCTCTGACCGCTGATACATATTATCAGCAACCTCGTTCTCTACGGCGATAGTATCAATCGCAATCATACTGCCATCGGTGAATTTCAGTTCCACACAGGCAGTATCCATGTTGAACTCACAAGAAATCAAATGCGTCATATCCGCCCTCCTTAAATCATGCCGAAGTGCTGGAGTGCCTCCTTAATTGCTTTTTCCTTATCCGGCGGGCATTGGGGCTGTTTAGCGTCCTCAGACTTCGGCTTATTATAGTTCTCACGCTCGATGATACCGCACTGCTGTTTTACCTGTGCGATATACAAGCTGCTGACTTTCAAGCCGCCGTGCTCCAATACATAATCCTTGATTTCCTGGTAGGTAGCTTTCTTCTCCGCATCGGTCAAATCCAGCTCGTCCATATCCAAATTAATCTCGATATGTTGCTTTGCATTAAGTTTGGACAATAAACATACCGTCTCCACATGCCCCGTTCTCGAAAACATATCCACCGGCTGAACCGTATCCGTATCATACCCAGCCTCGCGGAATCGAACGATATCCCGTGCCAGCGTGTCTGCATCACACGAAATATACACAATTCTCGACGGATTCAGCTCGGCAAGATACGCAATCACCTCGGATGTCAGACCCTTGCGCGGCGGGTCGACAACAACCGCATCGGCGCGGATGCCGCAGTCGGAGAGAATCTTTCCCGCATCAGACGCATCACCGCAGAAGAACTGTGCATTTGTCATACCGTTGCGCGCGGCGTTTTCTTTTGCGTTTTCAATGGCCTGCGGGACGATTTCAATGCCGACGAGCGGTGTATCATCGTCTGCCAGCGACATACCGATCGTACCGATGCCGCAGTAAAGGTCAAGCAGCGATTCACCCGGCTGTAATTGGAGCAGGTCTTTGGCGGTGTTGTAAAGCAGCTCCGCTCCGTCATGATTGACTTGATAGAAAGACAGAGGAGAAATGCGGAAGGTTCGTCCGCAGAGATTATCCTCAATGTAGGAGGTTCCCCAAAGGACACGGCACACCTCGCCGAGAATGACGTTGGTTGCTTTTTTGTTGATGTTGATCTGAATACTGACAACGGCTGGGAACCGGGCGGTCAGTTCTTCACAGAACGCAGCTGCATGCGGCAAAGATTCTCCGTTGAGCACAAGACAAACCATAATCTGACCCGTTGCCGCACCCATGCGCAGATAAAGATGGCGCAGAAGTCCCGTTTCTGTTTTTTCGTCATAAGCGGAAATGTTGTATCTGTCACAGAAATCGGCGGTAAAGGCAACGATATCGGAAAAACTCTCCGGCTGCAGGGAACAGCGATCGGCAGGAATGATGGTGTGCGATTTCGCCGCATAGAAACCGATGACCGTGTGCTCTTTGCCATCGACCGTTTCGTGTCCGACTGGGTACTGCGCCTTGTTGCGATAGCCGCTGACCTGTCCTGTCGACAATACGTCGTTGACGTGAATCGGGAAGGCACCCGCCTTTTTCATCGCATAGGTCACATACTGCTTTTTCAACTCCAGTTCCTTGTCGTAGGAGACGCGCTGATAAACGCATCCGCCGCATCGACGCGTGACAGGACAGACCTCTGCTTCATCACAGCGGATCGGAGAGGGTGTGATCAGTTGTAACAGAATACCGACGGCATATGTTTTTGCGGTTTTGATGATCTTGATTTCGGCTTCATCTCCGGTTACCGTATCGGCAACAAAGACGGAGATGCCATCGATTTTTGCAACACCGAATCCGAGGTTGTTGAGATCGGTGATATTGACCGTGTAGGTTTGATTTTTCTGCAGCAAAACGGTGATTCCTTTCTGTAGGAGAGATTAAACGGTGAGTGCGGCGGTTTGCGCATCGACGATTGCGATCAGATCATTGGGATCAAGCAGCAGTTGAATCCCGCGGATACCTGCGGAAATGGTGATCTTTTCATGCAGGATACAGGTTTCATCGATGAATGTCGGAAACTTCTTTTTCATGCCGATCGGCGAGCAGGCACCGCGGATATAGCCGACAAGTCCAAGCAGATCTTTGACTGCGACCATTTCAAGCTTTTTATTGCCGGTCAGACGTGCGGCTTTCTTTAAGTCGAGCTCGGCAGGGGACGGAATACAGAAGACGCAAAGTCCCTTTTTGTCTCCGCGCGCGACGAGTGTTTTGAAGACGATTTCTGCAGGCAGACCGATTTCCTCGGCGATGTGGGTGCCTGCAAGGTTGTCTTCATCGACTTCGTAGGTCATCGGGGTATAGGAGATGCCGGCTTTGTCCAGCGCACGCATGACATTGGTTTTGTTCGGTGATTCTTTCATGTGAATTTTGTCCAACCCGTTGCAAATCACGGGATTTTCCTGTATAATATTAGTTGTATGTTTCTGTTTGCGGTTACTTTTTGTTTTTGCCGGTCAGACGGTAAAGCAGGGTACCGAAAACAAACTTCGGCAGCTTCATCATGCGTCCGATGCGGGACGGCTGACAGCAGAGACGGTAGAACCATTCAAGATTCAACTTGATAAAGATCTTCGGGGCACGCTTCATTGTTCCTGCGTAGCTGTCGAGGGAGCCGCCGAGTCCGAGGGCTGCGCGGACGGTCGGCAGACGGTCACGGTTGGCATCGATCCATTTTTCCTGTGCCGGAACACCGAGACAGACGAACAGAACGTTCGGCGCGGCTTCGTTGATTGCGGCGATGACGGCATCGTTTTCTTCGCCTTCCTTTTTGAAGTAGCCGTCATGCATCCCGACTGTTTTGAAATCGGGGTATTTTTCCTGCAGCTTCTGTTCTGCAAGCGCTGCAATGCCGGGCTTACCGCCGAGAAAATAGACACGCAGACCGTTGGCACCTGCTTCTTTGGCAATCCGTTCACCGAGCTCACAGCCGGGGGTTTTCGCCTTGAGCGGTGTACCGAGAATTTTCGATGCCAGAACAACACCGGCACCGTCGGGAATGATCAGATCAGAGCGGCGGATCAGTGCAGCTGTATCTGCATCTTCGATGCAGAGCTGAACGATCTCGGCATTGGGCGTGCAGATCATGTGGAAGTCATCGGTTTTGGTATAAGAGAGAACGGCGGAAAACGCCTCGTCGAGATTGACATTGTCAACGGGGATGCCGCGGATATCGATTTTCTTACAGACAGAATCAGACATATGGGATGTCTCCTTTTTCTCATTTATATATTATATATTATCGCATGAAACCGCCGGTTTGTCAAGGGTTTCGGATATTGCGGATAAAATAAACATCAGATTGCATCAGACACGGAAGACACGGAAAGGATTACTATGAAAAAAGTCAACATTTTTACAGACGGTGCCTGTAAAGGAAATCCCGGTCGAGGCGGTTGGGGAACGATCCTTGTATACGGTGCACATGAAAAAGAACTGTCAGGTGGGGAAGTGATGACCACGAACAATCGCATGGAATTGATGGCTGTTATTTCGGGGCTGGAAGCACTGCGGGAACCGTGTGAGGTGACGCTGACCTCGGACTCCACCTATGTCATCAACTCAATCACCAAAAAGTGGCTGGACGGCTGGGAAAAAAAGAACTGGGTCAAGAGCGGCAATACGCCTGTGCCAAACGCGGACCTTTGGAAGCGACTGATCGAGGCGATGAAGCCGCATACGATCGAATGGGTCTGGGTGCGCGGACACAACGGACATCCGTACAACGAGCGCTGTGACCGTTTGGCGGTTGCGGCGGCAGAACGCGCAGCGGTGTGAGGATCATGGAAATGAAAACCGAAAAGAAACCGTTTGTCTATGTCGATCACGCGGCAACCGTACCGATTACAGATTCGGTCCGCGCGGCAATGGAGCCGTTTCTGACAACGACGTTCGGCAACCCATCCTCTGCATACGGTGCGGGACGTGCATCGTCGCGTGCTGTTCTTGATGCGCGGCGCAGAATTGCGGCAGTGCTCGGATGCTCGCCGAAGGAGATCTTCTTTACGTCGGGCGGTACAGAAGCCGATAACTGGGCGATCAAGGGCAGTGCGTTTGCGAACAATTTGTGCGGACATATTGCATACAGCGCCATGGAGCACCATGCTGTTCTGCATGCGGCAGCGTTTGTCCGGCGATTTGGCATGGATGCAGACGAGATTCCCGTCGATTCTGACGGTATCGTCACGGCAGATGCGGTCGATGCGTCCATGCGGGACGATACCCGTCTTGCGGCGGTCATGCTTGCCAACAACGAAATCGGAACGGTTCAGCCGATTGCGGAGATTGCACGTGCCGTACATGAACGTCATGCTGTGATGTTCTGTGATGCGGTGCAGGGTATGGGACAGATTCCCGTGAATGTTTCAGACCTCGGTGTCGATTTGCTGTCGCTGTCAGGACACAAAATTGGTGCACCGAAAGGAATCGGTCTTCTGTATATCAAAGAAGGAACCGCACTGACCCCACTGATTGACGGCGGCGGACAGGAAATGCATATGCGGGCGGGAACGGAAAATGTCGCGTCGATTGTCGGTTTTGCAAAAGCCATGGAAGATGCCGCCGTCATGCCCGATATGACACGGATACGGCAAATGCAGAAAAGTCTGTTTGACGGTCTGCGTACAATCCCCGGATGTGTTGTCAACGGAACATGTGCACAGGAAAAACGGCTTCCGGGAAATGTGAATGTATCCTTCCCGGGACTCGATGCGGAGAGTCTTGTTCTGCATCTTGACCGCGTCGGTATTTGCTGCTCTGCGGCATCGGCGTGTACTGCCGGCGTATCGGAGCCGTCTCATGTCCTGCTTGCAATCGGTCGGGACAGGGAAGAGGCATCGTCCTCGCTGCGTTTTACGCTCGGTCAGAGAAACACGATGGATGAGATAGAATATATCATAACGCAGGTACGCAGAATGGTAAACCAACTGTATGCGGAAAACCGCGTATCTTGAAAGGAAGGGAAAAACGATGGAAAATCAGAATGGCTCGTCGATTCTCGTCGGTATGAGCGGCGGTCTTGACAGCACCTATGCGGCCTATCGGTATAAGGAGCAGGGGTTTCTGGTATACGGCGCTGTCCTGCGGATGTCGGATGAGACGGACATCGCGGCGGCACAGACGGCGGCTGACCAAGTTGGAATACCGCTGGAGATTATCGATGCCAAAGAGGCCTTTGACCGTCATGTGAAGCAGTATTTTGCAGATGCTTACGCCATGGGACAGACGCCGAATCCTTGTGTGGAGTGCAATCGCTACGTCAAGGTTGCCATGCTGTGTGAACGAGCGGCGGCACTTGGAATCGAGCGTGTCAGTACGGGGCATTATGCGCGTATCCTTCGGGACGATAACAGCGGTCGGTATTTTGTCCGTGCGGCGGATGATAAGAAAAAAGATCAGAGTTATGTTTTATGGCAGCTGCCGCAATGGATGCTGGCGATGCTCGATCTTCCGATGGCAGAACTTGACAAAGCGGAAGTGCGTTCTCATGCGGCGGAGCTTGGATTCAATGCGGCATCAGCAAAGGAGAGTCAGGATATCTGTTTTTTGCCGAACGGCGGCTATATCCCATTTGTGGTAGAGAGACTTGGAACGCCTTTTCCGCCCGGTGATTTCCTGGATGAAAACGGACGGGTCGTCGGTCGTCATGAGGGCATCATCCGTTACACGGTCGGACAGAGAAAGGGACTCGGTATTGCACTCGGACATCCCGTTTTTGTCACAAAGATCGATGCTGTGAGCAATACCGTACATTTAGCACCTGCCGGAATGGAATTTGGCGGCGGCTGTACGGTTGAGGCGCTGAATTTTCAAAAGCTTTCGCCGGAGGATTTGCATGTCGGTATGGCGGTTCGTGTGAAAATCCGTTACGCGGCACCGGCGGCCCGGGCGGTTGTAACGGAGATTGACGGTGATCGGATGACGGTTCGGTTTGATAAGCCGCAGCGGGCGGTCACACCGGGTCAGAGCGCGGTCTTCTATGATGCAGACGGTATGGATGATATCCTGTTCGGCGGCAGAATTGTCGGCTGAAGCAGGAAAATGAAATTAAAAGCGATTTAGGAATCTTAAAAAAACGAAAAAATAAAAGTTTGTGCAAAATGCTGACATGTAGAAAATTCTGGTCTGATTTTGTGCAATTAGCACACACAACTTCATATGTTGAATGACGAGGCGGCTTGTTTGAAGTGCACTTTGACGTTATGTTTAATAACGCGAGCTGAAAATGTTTCGGTTTTGTTCAAAGAAAGTCCTTGAAAACAGAGCGTAAACTCGTCAAATCGTTATTCATAATAACAATACGATATAAATGCAAAAATTAACCAATTTCTAATAATTAAAGAAAACGGCGATTTCTCCCGATGTGAGGGCTTTTGGCAAGTTGAAAACGAAATCTGAAGAAATTTTTACGATTTAATGACAAAAACGCAGACTTGACAAGAAACGCCGTTTATGGTATCATTATTCTATGAAAATTCAGGGCGTTATGCCGTCACCATGTCCGGCGACAAGCCTTTGATTTTTGTATGTCAGCCATTCGTCCTCGTTTCCGCTGTTTCTTTCCTTATATATGTGCATGCACGTGTACGGATATACGGAAGGCGGACACGCGGAATACGGCGGACGTGTTGTTTCAGCCAAAGTGTCACTACACAACAGCAAACAAATCTTGGTAGGAGGAAGAGATGTAAATGAAAAATCTCAAGTTGACAAAGCCGATTGCTTTGTTGCTTTCGGGTCTTATGCTCGTGAGCACATTTACTGTCACGGCCGCAGCAGCGGAAACGGACAACGGCAGCGGCAATGATTCATCGAAAGTCGGCCAAAGCATCAGCGAAGTAATGGAACTTCTGAACGCGACCACGTATGCCGAATACAAGGTAACGCACAAAGAAAAAGCGCTCGGTAAGAATGCAATTACCATCGCCGGCACCGATTACGACACTGAAAAGACCGACGCAAAAGTCAGCGTTGATACCTACGGCGGAGAAAAGGCGCTTTATACGCCTGAACTCGGTACTGTCGTGTACAATGTTGACGTTCCCTCGGATGGCCTTTACATGATCGAGATGGACTACTATCCGATCGCAGGCAAGGCATCCAACATTGAACGTGCACTCCGTATTGACGGAAAAATCCCCTTTAAGGAATCCAGATACCTGTCCATGACAAAGATCTGGAAAGACGACCTGTCCGATATCGGTGAATCCGATACAGCGTTCGAGCAGGACCCGCTGGGCAACGATGTTCGTCCCATGGCGATCGAAGCTCCTGATTGGGCGACTTATGAATTCAAGGATGCAACAGGTTATTACAATGAACCGTTCCAGTATTATCTGACCGCAGGTACCCATTCCCTCGAGCTCGAAGCAACGAGAGAAGCAGTTGCCATCGGCAGCATTACGCTGAAGCCTTACGACGCACCGAAATCTTATGAAGAGGTTTCTGCCGAGTACGCATCCAAGGGCTATAAGGCCGTGAGTAGTGACGCGACCGTAAAGATCCAGGCTGAGACCCCGGTTAGAACATCCACATCGACCGTATATCCGACATATGACAGATCCTCTGCGATTTCCGAACCGCAGGACGCGTCCAAGATCCGTCTGAATACGATCGGTAAGACCACGACATGGCAGTCCGTCGGTGACTGGGTCGAATACACGCTGACGGTAAACGAAACCGGTCTTTACTACATCGTACCGCGTTTCCAGCAGTCTGAACAGCCCGACATGTTCGTTTCCAGAAAGCTGTACATCAACGGTGAGCTTCCGTTCGCAGAAGCAGGCACACTCCAGTTTGCTTACGACGATGAATTCCAGGCAAAGCCGCTCAACGACGGTACCACGGAATTCCAGTTCTATTTCGAAGCAGGCAAGGAATATACCCTCCGCTTTGAAGTCGTTCTCGGCAACATGGCAGAGCTGATCTCCGAGATCGAAGCTTCTCTGGTCAACCTGAACCAGATCTACTTAAAGATCAAGCAGATCACCGGTGCAACACCTGACCAGTACCGTGACTACAACTTCATCGAGCTGATTCCCAATGAACTGAACCTGCTGATTGTCGAATCCGCAAACCTGTATGACTTCTCCGCACGTCTTGAAGCGATCACCGGCGAGCGCGGTTCCAACTGTGCTACCCTGAACGAAATCGCACGTATCGCAGACCGTATGGGCCGCGACGAAGACGAAATCGCAAAGAACCTTTCCAAGTTCAAGGCTAACATCGGTACCCTCGGTACCTGGATGAACACCGCACGTAAGCAGCCGCTTCAGGTTGACTTCTTCTCTGTTCAGTCTCCCGATGTAGCACTTCCCAAGGCAAACGCAAACGCATTCCAGGCATTCGCATTTGAAATGTCCCAGTTCGTTGCATCCTTCTTTACCGATTACAACTCCCTCGGTTCTGAAGCAGGCGGCGAAGGCGAATCCATCTCCGTTTGGGTTACCACCGGTCGTGACCAGTCTCAGATCGTCCGTCAGATGATCAATGATATGTTCACTCCTCAGTACGGTGTTCCGGTTGAACTGAAGCTCGTTGCCGGCGGTACACTCCTTCCCGCAACGCTTGCAGGCAACGGTCCCGATGTCGCTTACATGGGCGGCTCCGACCCTGTCAACTACGCAATCCGTAACGCAATCCAGAAGCTCGACGGTTTCGATACCTTTGATGAAGTCTGCGCAAGATTCTCCGATCAGGCAATCGTTCCGTTCACCCTCGATGTCACCGATAACCCCGCAACCGAAGAAGATGAAGGCGAAGCAGCCGGTGTCTACGCGATTCCGGAAACCCAGTCCTTCTCGATGCTCTTCTACCGTCAGGATATCTTCGCTGACCTCGAAATCGAAGTTCCCACCACTTGGGACGAACTCAAGGCGATCCTCCCCGTTCTCCAGTCCGAATATATGGAAATCGCAATGCCCCAGAAGCTCGCAGGCTTCACGCTTCTCTACTATCAGAGAGACGGTGAACTGTATGCCGACGGCGGTATGAGAATCAACCTTGACTCCAACCTCGCACTCGACACCTTTAAGGAACTCTGCGATATGTTCACGCAGTACAAGTTCCCGCTGACTTACGACTTTGCAAACCGTTTCAGAACCGGTGAAATGCCGCTCGGTATCGCTGACTACACCATGTACACGCAGCTGAACGCATTCGCAACCGAAATCAGAGGTCTGTGGGCTATGATGCCGCTGCCCGGTTACGAAATGGAAGACGGCACCGTCAATAACACCGCAACAACTGCTGTTTCCGGTCTTGTTATGATGGCTGACGCTAAGAACCCCGAAAACGCTTGGAAGTACATCGACTGGATCACTTCTACCGATGCACAGTCCAGATACGGTAACGAATATACGGCACTCCTCGGTAACGGTACGATTCACCCGACCGCAAACAAGGAAGCTATGATGAACATGAACTGGTCCTCCACCGAGCTCGAAACGCTGATGGCACAGTTCAACAAGCTCAGAGCAACGCCCGAGTATCCCGGTTCTTACATCATCACCCGTTACGTTGACTTCGCATTCCTCGATGCGTACAACAACAACGCAGACCCTGTTGAAGCAATGCTTTCTCAGTACATCTTCATCAACAAGGAAATCTCCAGAAAGAGAGCAGAGTTCGGTCTGGATACTCTCGAAATGGGTGAAACCCTTGCAAGCAGAGCGGAAGAAGCCGCTGCTGCAGAAACCGGTGAAGCTGAATAAGCCCAGCCGATTTGGAAATGTGCAAACAAATTCGTTTTCAAAAATCTGAAAAATAAGGAGTGAATCACATGTCTCAGAATACCGCGGCTGCAACCCCTGAATCCAAAAAGCCGGTATCGCGTAAGGACATGACGATGGCTCAATGGACGATCAAGGAAATGAAGAGAAACTACATCGGTTACGTCATGCTGGCGCCGTTCTACATTCTCTTCCTTACCTTTACGATTCTGCCCGTTGTCCTGTCGGTTGTCCTCAGCTTCACGACATTTAACATGCTGGAACCTCCGGTATTTGTCTTCCTTGACAACTACATCCGCCTGTTCCTCGATGACGATATCTTCCTGCTTGCAGTTAAGAATACGTTCATCTTTGCAGCGATCACAGGTCCTGTTTCGTACCTGCTTTCGTTCCTCGTTGCATGGTTCATCAACGAGCTTCCTCCGAAGATCCGTGCAATTGTTACGCTGGTCTTCTACGCACCCTCTATCTCCGGTCAGGTTTACACCATTTGGGCAACCCTGTTCTCCGGTGACTCCTACGGTTGGGTCAACGGTTGGCTGATGCAGCTCGGCTTCATCGCTGAACCGATCCAGTTCTTCCAGAATGCAACCTACGTTATGCCTCTGTGTATCGTCGTCGCGCTCTGGACCTCCCTCGGTACTGCATTCCTTTCCTTTATCGCAGGTCTTCAGACCGTCGATAAGAGCCTTTACGAAGCAGCTGCCGTTGACGGTATCAAGAACAGATGGCAGGAACTCTGGTATATCACCCTGCCGGTCATGAAGCCCCAGCTGATGTTCGGTGCTGTCATGGCTATCACCGGTTCCTTCGGTTTCGGTGGTATCGTTACCGCACTCTGCGGCTTCCCGTCTGTCGACTATGCCGCACATACGATCATGCACCACCTGGAAGACTACGGTGGACAGCGTTTTGAGGTCGGTTACTCTTCCGCAATCGCTACCATTCTGTTCTTCATGATGGTCGGCGCTAACGCCCTTATCAAGAAATTGCTTTCGAAGGTGGGACAGTAATATGAGCAAAAAGTTAAGAACAAGAAATCATAAAGTTGTCCTCAACCGTTCCGCCGGTGGTGACGCCGGTATTACGGTCATGCTCGTCCTCCTCGGTGCATTCATGTTCCTCCCCATGGTCTACGCGATCATGCAGGCACTGAAGCCCCTTGATGAGCTCTGGATCTTCCCGCCGAGATTCTACGTTGTCAACCCGACGCTCAAGAACTTCGGTGACCTCTTCCGACTGATGAGCACCTCCTGGGTCCCGTTCTCCCGTTATATCTTCAACACTGTCATGATCTCTGTTGTCGGTACAACCGGTAACCTGATCCTCTCCTCGCTCGCAGCGTACGCGCTCGCGAAGATCAAATTCCCCGGACGTGAATTCTTCTTCCAGACGATCGTCCTCTCCCTGATGTTCAACTCCACCGTTACCGGTATCTGTAACTTCATCGTTATGACCGCTCTCGGTTGGGTCGACACCT